>JBEGIR010000068.1 GCA_040224245.1 Puniceicoccaceae bacterium
TCCCATCGAGCACACATACCGCTACTTTGCGGTCACTGAGATCCAATCCAATTGTATAGGTTGATGTTTTCATAAAGGCGTTCTAACGGACTCATCGCTTCATTGCGATTTGTCTTTGCGCCTTCTCATTCCTACTTGTTAGCCGGTGTTCCTTTGCTCGAACGCCTTCTTAAGTAGGTCAGCAATCAAATCCTTGTGGTCATCCACATCTTTTTTGCTAAGTTTTATTCGATAGGCACCCCATCGTTTATCGTATTCAAGGATGTCCAAATTTGAGTCTGTGAGTGCCTTATCTAGTTCTTCGGTTTGTGGGTGCCGGATGTCTATGTTCAGGGCACTTTTCCGGGGGCGAAGAACTGAAAAATTCATCGACCTTCCATCTATAGTAAAGCCGATGTAGTGCTTGTTGTAGTTCAGTTGCGCCGAAGGCGCAAAAGTTTTGGCTACTTCACAAACCTTATCGGCCATCGCAACTGTCTGCTTCGTCCCACGCTTCGTCTCCCAGTAATTTCTGTCAGTCGGTTCGGCAGTTTCTTCATCTTCGTCCAAGTATCCTAATCGAACAGTGTCGAGAACCTTGGTGAACTGAAGACCAATGCCGTCGGCTGTCTCAATCGCTGTTACCTGAATCGCCATCAATGGTATGAACCCGTTGAATAGGCTGATTACATTCAGAAATCGGCTTGTAATATCCTCCGCAATGATGACTCCCACATGGTCATACTGTGGATATTTTCTCTTTTCTATATCCCAGTATTCTACTGTCCGAATGATATGAGACTCATCTGTTGCTCCGAGTTGAATTTCAACTTCGTAACGCCCGTGGCCTTCCTCGTCTTGCAAAAGAAGATCTAAGCGCCCCAATCCACGGTGGATTCGTTCCTTATCTTTCACGACAACATCGCCAAGTCCTAAGATAGACGGATCGTCAGCTATTACGTCCTGCAGCCACTTTTCATTCAGGGTTGGGTGGCCTTTCAGGCTTATGGTTTTGAGCTTAATGTGCTGCATGAATTTTTTTGGCTAACAGTATTTATATGCGTCTTTTACGACGCAATAGCAGGGAGGTAAAATTAGAGGTCAAGGTGTAGAGGCTCACAATGGATGCAGTTTGATGGGTTTTTCAAAGCGTGTAAAACTAAAAACGAAGTGTTTGATGGAACGTTACTTAGGAAATGGGCTGCCGCGTTGGATTCGGTGGTGGCGGTTGCGATTTCGAAAGAGTAAACCTCAAAACAGCGCTTTGCATGTTCCTGGAAATCCGTCTTTTGAACCGTGCAACCAAGCGGAATGACGCATAACACCGATGAGGAAACCCTGGAATCGGAGTGAATTTACCCAGATTCAGGACGGATTTCCGGGTGGGTCGGAGCGATCCCGAACGCCCGAGTTGGGTGATTCTTGGAAGCTGAGTCCTGCTCCCCATGCGGCGATTTGCAGAAACGGTGAACAAGCGAGCAATAAAAGGTTGACCCCGAGACCTGGAGTCCTTTCGGTGTTATGCGTCCTCCCTCCTTCCTATGTCTTCACCTGAGAAATCCGTTTTACAGTCGCGTTGGGATGGGGATGGATCAGGAAAATGTCGAACGAGCGGAGTTTCGAGTGTTCAGGGATCGATCTTTTTACAGTTTTCACTGCGGAATATTCTGGGGTGTTCTTGAACCGGTTGCTGAAAAAGGTGGAACCGATGAGGTTTTCGAGTGTCCAGGGGTCGAAATTTTTCCAAATTCCGCTACGGAAGAAAAGAGATTCTTTTTGAACCTGCTACACGGAGAGACGACGTGTATCCTGCTCCGGCGAAGCCGGATCAAGAGAGTCCGTAGGACGAACGGTGTTAGCTTGGGTGGTTATAGGTTATAGGCGATAGGTTATGGGTCTCTCGTCCTGATCAAAAGTTGACACCTTGTGGTTAGTAAATGTCTGGGTATGGTGCTTTCAATATCGGTCTTGCCTGGCAAGGCTGACGCGCTGCTGAGGATGGAACATCGTTCAGCTGAGCTTCACTGGATGGACTGGCGGTGCCAGCCCAACAGGATGCGCTGCGCGCAGCAGGTTTTTGTGGGTGATTTTTGAAACTGTTGCTGGGAAAGGTGGAACCGTTGAGGTATTCGAGTGTCCAGGAGTCGAAATTTTTCCAAATTCCGCTACGGGGACCAGATGCTTTTGGAGGGCGTGCGGGTTCGAGCGGCGGCTCCCGGCGAGCGGGAGCCCTACGCAAGATAGGGAAATCGCCATGAGAGAAGGTTCGACGAGTAAAGTGTTGGGTTGGGTCTGATACGAATTCTTGTTAAAAGCACTGATCATCAATCACGTTTCCGTAGGACTCGCGTTCACCGCGATGCCACATCTTGTGAGGTAACTGAGGTCTCCGGCTAGCGAAGACCCTACGTTTTTGAACCAGAACCAGTGTAACAGCGATATGTGTGCCATAGGACTTGTAGGTTGGCATTCACCAGCCGACGTTAGAATTCAGTGGTTTAAGCCATAAATGGCATGATAAGAGGAGATGACTGCCTTCAGAAAATTCCGGGGGAACACCACCCAAAATTAAGCCGATTCCCAGGAGGTAAGCATGATCTTGGTGGATACCTCCGTCTGGATTGATTTTCTCAGATCAGGCAATGGATTTCTTCAAGAACTACTGGAAGAAGGAGAAGTTGCAACCCACCCACTGGTTGTGGGAGAGTTACAGGTGGGAAATATCTCCAACCGAAAACTGTTTTTATCACTCTTGCAGAATCTACCTTTGATCGGTGAAGCCACGCACCAGGAAGTCATCCACTTCATCGAAACGAACAAAATTTAGGGGAAAGGTGTCGGGTATTTCGATACCCACATTCTTTGCTCATCGCTGATTTCAAACATCCCGCTTTGGACACTGATAAACAATTAGCCAGACTTGCCAAAGAAATGAGAATCACCCCCTGAGCGGCAGCGGAGGTGATAACGAAAGTTTTTCAAATGCTCCTTTCATACAGGCCAGCCTGCAACACTCACCGAAAACCTCGAACCCCAAAACTCTCTGAACAGTCACCACAACCGCCACCCTGCGGCTTAGTTCAACCCAAGGTACTGGCAACATTGCTTCGCGCCACGCCATAGCCACAATATTGGTAGAAAATGATCGCTGAACCTGATTATCTACGATCTGTGCTTGAGAGCTTCGACGGAAAAACGGTCATGCCTCTTCAGGCAGTGGCAGAACATTCGGAATTCAGCTTGGAGAGTCTTGACACCTTGTTGTCCTTTATCGAGAACGAGGACGTCCATTTTCAGATTGGTGCTTCATGGATTATTTTATATGCCACAGAGATCCATGCACTGATCGGAAAAGAAGCAAAAAAGAGGATTTTTGAGATCCTTTCATGGGACACAAACTGGCAAATCGCACTGCATTTTCTTCAGTTGTTTCCTTTCTTGAAAATCGAGTCAGATGAAGCATCGGAGATTTTACCCGTACTTACGAAACTAACGGAACATAAGCGGCCATTTGTGCGCGCCTGGGCCTACAACGCCCTATACATCGCCGCTGCGGAGAACCCCCAACTACGCCCTTTAATCACTGAACGATTGAATCTTGCGTTAACCCGTGAAAATGCCTCTGTTCGGGCACGCATCCGAAATGCCGTCAGCAAGTCACAATGGTTCAAACTAACCGAATAAAACCATGATCACGACAGTCAACTTCGCTAACTGAAGGGCTTTTCAGATTGATTTCCCTCTGATTCCAGAGGTCACGGAGTATCTCCAAGGATTGAAAACAGAAGGTGAACGAACCACGGTTCAAACCCTGGGCTTGTGGGCGATCCGGGCACAAAAAAACCTCCGCTGCGGCGCGAAGGTTTGAACATCGTCGAAAGGATGGTGGGCGCCACAGGATTCGAACCTGTGACCCCCTCGGTGTAAACGAGGTGCTCTAACCAACTGAGCTAGGCGCCCATCCGTTCGTAAACGAAAAACTGGATAGTGTTCGAAGCAGATTCAAAATCAAGCCCATATTTCAGGAAAATGTGTAAATTTCGCAATTCGGCTTAACCACTGCGTTCAGGGGTTGTCATTGTGGAAAAATCCGATTTTGCTCGAACTTCACTTTCCCGTTTGGGAATGATGATGCCTCTCAATTCCCATGTCACTCAATCGCAAATATGCCTGGATCTTCAGACCCCTGACACCGTGTCTGGCTCTGCTGGCATCCATCTGCGCCGCACAGGAGGACGCCATTTTCACCTATCATCAGGACTTCCGCTTTCTACTGGACCGGGGGCAGCAACTCTTTGAAATTCCACGCAAGGTCGATGGCATCACCCCGACCCTGCACCTTGAGGTTGAGATCTTCGCTGCGGCTGACATTCGTGCCTCTGCGGAGCTGCTCTACACTTCCACCAGCATGTTGCTGCAACAGCATGCAACCCTGGTTGATGTGTTTACCGAAACCCGCTATTTCAAGGAAGATCACATCCGTCCGGCAATTGAAATGTTGCTCAGCAATAACCGGAGCGTCGCCGAAAAATGCGAACGTTACCTCGGTGTAGTACGTCGTCCGGAACTGTTTCAGCAAATCCTCAACCTGAAAGAAGTCACGGAGTCCATCGAAACAAATCTCGGAAAGTATCGTGCCAAAGCGTCCGACAAAACCACCCTGCCTGAGCCGAAGTCGCCCCAACCCCAATCAAAGGCAACACCGCCTCCGCCTGCGCAGCCCTAGGGCCGGCGATGCACTCCTGTTGAACCTCCGTGATTTTCCATCTTGATTGGATTTGCCGACAGCTCCGGAAATCATCCGGCCCTTCGACTCCTGAAGCTTGTGGAATCCACCTTTGAACAGGGCGGGTGGCTACAGCAGCAGTTGCAGATGGAGTTTCGCCCCCAGCAAACAGAGATGGCGGTTCGTGTCGCCCAAGCCATGGGTTCCGACAGTTCCCTGCTCTTTGAGGCGGGAACCGGAGTTGGCAAGAGCCTGGCGTATCTCATTCCCGGTATTGCTTACGCCGTGCACAACCAGCGTCAACTGGTCGTATCCTCCCACACCATTTCCCTGCAGGAACAAATCCTTGAGAAGGACCTCGAAACCTGTCGCACACTCTTTCGCAAGACACCCGAACTCAGCCACCTTGCGAATTTTAAGGCGAGTCTGCTCATCGGAAAGAGCCATTACCTCTGCCCGGGACGCCTCTCGCGCGCCATCCGCGACCAGGAGAGCCTGCTGCAGCCCCAGGATTCGGCTGAACTTGCACGCATCGCAGCCTGGGCGGAGCACACCCGTACCGGATTGGTTCAGGAACTGCAACCTCAGCCAAAACCCGAGGTATGGGACTGGGTCAATGCAGACTCGAGCCAGTGCAATCGCCGCAACTGCAACCATGAGACATGCCACTACCAAAAGGCGCGTAAACAAATGGAAGAGGCGGATGTGCTCATCGTAAACCATGCGCTGCTCTTTGCCCTGCTCGCTGCGGGCATGTCTCCCAGTGGCGATACCAGGGGTGTCCTGCGGGCCGATGATTTTCTCGTGCTCGACGAAGCCCACACCGTGCCCGATATCGCAACCGACCACTTCGGACTCTCACTCAGCAACGTGGGGCTGATGCGCCTGCTCCACCAGCTGTTCAATTCCAAAAGCGGCAAGGGGTTGCTCAAAAAATATCCAAACGAAGCCCATTTTGCTGCGGTATTTGAGGCGGAAAACGCCTGTGTCGAATTCTTCAACCACATTCGATACCAACTCCTTCATAAGCGCCCGGTGGTAAGGCTTCAAAAACCACTCTGGACGGAAGATCTGTTGAGCGGGCCGCTGCAACACATCGCAGAGATGCTCGGCGGCATTGCCCAGAAAGAAACTGACGAGCAGGCGGAAAAGGAGATCATGGACTATCGGCGCAGGGTGTTGAGCTACAAAGAATCCATCGGCTCTGCCATCGCTCTGTCCGAACCCGATCAGGTTTACTGGATCGAAACCACTGGTAAGAAACGAAACAATACGAGCCTTCGGTCCGCACCCATTGATGTAGCGCCCTACCTTCGCGATAATCTGCTGCGCCGGGGAGTGAGCTGCACCTTCACCAGTGCCACCCTTCAGGATGCAGAGGGCATGGAGCGCTTTGCCTCCCGCTGCGGCGCAAGTGGAACTGACCATCACGCCGTCACCTCACCCTTCGATTATGCCCGCCAGATGCGCATCAACATCGCCTCGGACTGCCCGCCGCTCAATCCAGAGCACCGGACGATGGAACAAAAATTTCTGGTCGATACGATTGCATTCTGCACCTCCCGCGTGAAGGGGGGCACGCTGGCACTGTTCACCAGCTACAAGGAGATGAATCTGGTGGCCAACACCATTGCACCCGACATCCAAAAGCAGGGACGTCGCCTCTATGTCCAGGGAGAAGGGCTTTCGCGCAGCCAACTCGTCAATGCCATGAAGAAGGAGGGCAACGCCGTACTCTTTGGGACGGACAGCTTCTGGACCGGAGTCGACATCCCGGGTCCTGCGCTCTCTCAGGTCATCATCGTGAGACTGCCATTTGAAAATCCGTCCGACCCGGTGATTGCCGCACGAAGCGAAGCCTGCATCGAACGTGGGGAACATCCCTTTGCAGCGATCACACTGCCTGCTGCCCAAATCAAGTTCCGCCAAGGCATCGGGCGATTGATTCGCAATCAAAGCGATCAGGGCGTGCTCACCCTTCTCGACTCGCGCGTCCTCAGAAAGTCCTACGGCAAGGCATTTCTGGCAATGCTTCCGCATCAGAACTATGCCACCTTTACCCAGTTCAACCGACTCACGAATTTTCGCATGTTTTCCTGATTTGCACGCAGGTTCAGAATTCCGGCGAACCCGAACATGCAATCAGCACCCCGTTTTTTCACCATGCCAGATCCCATCACCATCACCCCGGTAGACTACCACAACCCACAGCACGCTGATCAGCTGCTGCAGGCCTTGGAACAGTATGCACTCGACCCCATGGGAGGCGGAAGTCCCCTGAGCGAACAAGTGAGGCAACACCTTGCACCCTCCCTCGCGGCCCTTCCCCACGCCTTCAGCCTGCTGCTCCATGTCGACGGCGTTCTGGCCGGACTTGCCAACTGTTTCGAAGGGTTCTCAACCTTTGCCTGCCAGAAGCTGGTCAACATTCACGACTTTGTGATCCTGCCCGATTTTCGGGGTCGAGGCCTCGCCCATCATCTCCTGGCAGCCATCGAATCAGAGGCAAAGCGACGTCAGTGTTGCAAACTCACACTTGAAGTGCTCGAGGGAAATCCGGTTGCACGACACACCTATGCACGTTTTGGCTTTCAGCCCTACGCCCTCGATCCAGCAGCAGGTCATGCGCTTTTCATGGCAAAGGCGATAGAGACTAGCGATTGAGCCAGAAGATGGAAGCATTGAGCACGGTGGCATAACAAAGCCACAACCCATACGGTAACATCAGCAGTGAAGCGATCGTCGAACGCAGCCAGAACGCATAGACACAGATTCCGACCAGCACACAGAGCGGCACAATCACGATCAGACCCAGCAACGGAGACTGGAGTCCAAAAAACGCGGGTGACCACATTGCGTTGAGCGTGAGCTGCATCCAGTACCAAGTCATCGTTCGGCTGTACCAGGGTGAAGTGGAATTTCGCCAGACCAGATACGATGCCACCCCCATGAACACATAGAGCACGGTCCAAACCGGACCAAACACCCATGAAGGTGGATTGAAGATCGGTTTCTCGAGTGTTGCGTACCAACTCCCATCACCGGAGAGCGTTACCGATGCTCCGATGAGCGACGCCAACTGCGGTGCCAACATCGCGGTGAGTAATCTGCGCAGACTTTTCATGGAGAGTGCAATGAATCCACCATGTCAAAAACACCATGGCGATTTTGAAATACCCAACTGAAAGAGGCGACTCGTCCGGAATGCCCCCTAAAAACGTCTCACAACAAAGGCACCTCCGAAAAAACGATCATCCGCTTCCATGAGGGGACTGTCCGCAACATCTGCAATGAATTTCCCATAATTGGCAAGAAACAAGATCGACCAATCCTTCGACAAGGAGTGCACGATCAAGGTCGACACACCCACTTCCCGCATTCCCGAATCCAGCTCATACACTGGATTTCCGGAGCGAAGCGACTGTTCGGGTGTGACTCCGAAATAAGTCTGCAGGTAGTCTTCACTTCCGTAGGTCGCATTGAGCGATACCCGGACCAGGGTCTTCCACTGCCGAATGAAATGGGATTTCCCCAGGGAGGCCTGTAATTCATAGCCACTGTGCTCACCTGTTACGGCCTGCCGCAGATCCAACCCCACCGTTGCAGCTCCGACATCAAACTCAACTCCCAATCGCAGCAGACCACTGAAATCGACGTCACCCATGCCCGTGAGCCGGTCACCGTCTTCCTCATCCCTACCAAAATCAAAGCCGATGCCCACGCCATACCGCAAGCCACCCTCGGTTTCAGACTCATAACCAATCCCCCGATAGGGACTGAGGTAGAATGACTCCTTGTACTTGAGATCAAAGTAGGGAATGGGCCAAACGTCGTAGCTTGCGCTGCCTTCGTATTTCGGCTTCACCATGACCCCACCCCCATACTGCCCGGACCAGTCCACCGTTGAAGCGGACTCCGCGCCGGGTCGACCCTGCTGGGCATGCGACGACAAGAGCAGCATACACGAACCGAGCGCGACGGCGGCCCACCGGGTGCAATGACGCACCGAAAGAATCGATGTTGTTGAAAAGGATTTCATAATTGCAGGGAAACAATGCTGAAATCCCGCAAAGTCAAAGAGAGGCGCGCAACCGGTCGAGCACATCCAGATTGGCCAGGCTTTCCGCATGGGGAACCACTTGTTTTTCGCCCTTGAGCATTGCTTGATTGAAGGCCTCAACCAGCAATGCGTAGTGGTCACAATCCTCAATAACGACCACCTCACGCTCATCACCTTTGATGATTTCAATCTCGAATGACTCACCCGGCCAGGCAATCATGCCCCCTCGCCCAATGCGCAGCATGCCGTCGGTCCCATAGACCGTGTACCGACAATCAAACGCCGTTGTCATGCTGCAGGCAAACGTCGCAAACACCTGCTCCGGAAACTCGAGGCATCCCACAAAGGTTTCATCCACCCCGGATTCCGACCCGATGTGAGCCAATGCCTTGACCTGCGTTGGCTCGCATCCGGCAATGAGTCGTGCGATTCCCACACAATAACACCCCAGGTCGAGCACAGCACCGCCTCCCAGTTCGGGACGATAGCGAATATCAGAGCGCGGCAACGCCACATGAAAGGTTGCTTCGATGCTGCGCAGCTGCCCAATCGCTCCGCTCTGCACCAGTTCCCGCACCCGCTGATTGCGAGGATGAAACAGATACATATAGGCCTCGGAAATCAGAAGTCCTGCTGCGTCAAACGCCCGAAACACAGTCTCAGCATCCTCCCGGTTCACGCAAAGCGGCTTTTCACACAGCATCGGTTTTCCAGCCGCCGCACTTTTCAGGCACCACTCCTTGTGCATGCCTGTGGGCAGTGGACAATAGATGGCATCCACATCCGGACACGCAAGCAACGCTTCATAACTGCCAAACGCCTGGGGAATGTCCAGCTTTCGGGCGAACTCAGTCGCCTTTGCCAAATCACGGCTCGCGACCGCCACCACTTCGCCAGTTGCTGATTTGCGAATCGCAGGAATCAGGCGATTTTCTCCAATTTGGGCAGTACTCATGATGCCCCATCGAATCTTTTTGCTCATAAAGTAGTTTGGATTTGAGGATAGTATTGTGATCGAACCCGCCTGCGCCCGGCAGCTGCAGGTGGAAAGAGTCCGGGATGCGCACGCTACGACGAAGCGACCCACAAACGCAAGCAACCAGCTGTGCTTTCAACAGAATAGTGGAACCATGGCAGTATGCAATTGAAGCGATCGGCAGAACGCCTCACATTCGATGCTCGACACCGAGCCGGGAAGACGGGAGATCGGGTGAGGAAAACGTCGCAAGCCCCATTGGCAGCTCAACTGCACTGCGCTGCATTCCGCTTTGGAATGCGATCTTGACAACACCTCGAGGCGCAATTACTTTCTTGTTTTTCACAAATCTTTCTAAACACGGAAAGTGGGTTCGCGCCCGCTTTTTTTTATTTCTGAAGCAATATGAGTAGCGAAATTTTATCAGTCCTTGAATACATGGAAAAGGAGAAAGGGATCGATCGGAATGACATGATTTCCGCGATTACCGCAGCCATCAAAAACGCTGCTCAAAAGGGTCTGCACGCTGGTCAGGAACTTCGTGTGGAGATCAACGCCCGCACCGGGGCACTCAGCGCATGGTCCCTGCTCGACGTGGTAGACTCCGTCAGTGACTCCGAACGTGAAATCCACATCAGCAAGGCACGTGAAATCAACGCTTCAGCCGAGATTGGGGACACCATTGAAAAACCGCTCGACCCCGCATACCTGGGACGCATTGCCGCACAAACGGCGCGTCAGGCGATCGTTCAGCGCATCCGCCAGTTCGAAAAGGAAAAGATTTTTGACGACTACAAAGACCAGGTTGGCAACATTGTTTCCGGAATCGTGCGTCGCAAGGACCGGGACAATCTGATCATTGATCTCGGCAAGGCGGAGGCATTGCTGCCCTACCGCGAGCGCATTCCCGGTGAAGACTATGCACCCGGCGAGCGCATTCGCTGCCTGTTGCTGCGCATTGAAAACACCAATCGCGGCCCGGAACTCATCCTCAGTCGTTCTTCCGTTCGTTTCATTCGCTGCCTGCTCGACCTCGAGGTCACGGAAATCGCCGACGGTACCGTCACGATCGAAGGCATCGCTCGCGAACCCGGCTACCGCACCAAGATTTCGGTGGATAGCAAGGATCCCAAAGTGGATCCGGTCGGTGCCTGTGTCGGCGCACGCGGAGCACGTGTCAAAAGCGTTGTGCGCGAACTCAACGGAGAAAAAATCGATATCATCCGCTACTATGCCGATCCGCGACGCATGCTGGAAGAAGCCCTCAAGCCGGCCATCCCGCGAAACATGGAAGTCGATGAGGACAAACGGCGAATCTACTTTGAAGTCACCGAAGGAGACCTGTCCGTGACCATCGGACGCCGTGGACTCAACGCCAAGCTGACTTCACGCCTGATTGGATGGAAACTGGATATCGGCAAGGAAGAAAAGCGCGACCTCGGATTTGAAGAATTGAAGCAAAAGGCAATTTCCGGAATCAACCAGATCCCGGGAATCGAAGAAGAACTTGCCATGCGTCTGGTCGAAATCGGAATCAACTCTCCTGCCGCCTTCGAGGGGGTCAATGCCGGGGACTTGGTGGATTCCGGATTCACCGAAGACGAAGCCGCACGCATTCTCGAAAAAGTCAAAGCCTTCAACAACGGATCCGCGGCCTGAGCCTCGACTTTCCTGTTGAAACTTCAATAAAGAACCAACAGATTAGCCCAAACACCTAGAGCAAAAAGCACCCAAAGCACCTTTCATATATGAGTATTCGCGTCCACGAGCTGGCAAAAAAAATCGGCAGAGACAACAAGGAAACCTTGGAAATCCTCAAGAAGTACAACATCGAGGCCAAGAGCGTTTCCGCTTCGGTTGATAACATCACTGCTGGTGCCATTGTGGAAGAATATGCCGCAAGCGCCGAAGAGGCATCGGCCCAGGAAAATGAGGCAAACACCGAAGAAGCCGCACCGGCCAAACCCACTCTGCCGCCAGGGGTATTTGTGAAGTCCGCCGCACAGGTGGAAAAGGAGCACAAGGAACGTGAAGCAGCCAAGCGCGCGCCTGTCACCCCCGCTCCCAAAGCTTCTGCACCCGCCCGTACCGCTGCGCCGGTTACTCCGCCTCAACCTGGACGGGCAGCACCTGTCCCGCCAACACCCAAATCGGCACCCGCTCCTAAGGCGGCACCCACGCCCGCACCTGCTGCCAAAGCACCTGTGTCGGCTCCCAACCCGGGCGTTCGCCCGGCGCCAGCGCCCACAGGCAGTAGTAGTGCACCGGCACCTGCCGCAAAAGCACCGGCACCCGCTGCACCCATTGCTACGAAAACACCAGCGCCCACTCCTGCACCGACACCTGCTCCTGCACCATCCGCAGCAGCACCCAAGGCAGCACCCAGCGTTGCCGGCGCGGCACCTCGCCCGACTTCAGCACCCGCTGCACGTCCCGCAGAAACCAAGGCTCCCGCAAATCGGGAAGCCAGCGAAGGCAAGGGAGAAAAGCGTAAGCTGCAGATCAAGCCTCCCATTGTGGTCAAGGACTTTGCCGCCCGTCTGGGCATGAAACCTTTCCGTCTGATCTCAGAACTGATGGAGATGGGGATTTTCTCCTCGATGAATCAAACCATCGAGGAAGAAGTTGCCGCGAAACTTGCGGACTTACATGGATTTGAACTCGATGTGCGCCATCGCGGCGAGGGAACCGTCACCAAGGAATCCCGCAACCTGCAAAAGAAGCCGCAGAAGGTTAAGGATGATCCGGCCTCTCTTGAGGAACGCCCGCCCGTCGTGTGCATCATGGGACACGTCGACCATGGCAAAACCACACTGCTCGATGCGATTCGCAAGGCAGATGTCGTCAGTGGCGAACACGGAGGAATCACTCAGCATGTTGCGGCCTACCAGATCGAACACTCCGGCAAGAAGATCACTTTTCTCGATACTCCGGGCCACGCCGCATTTTCCGGCATCCGCGAACGCGGTGCCAACGTCACCGACATTGTCATCATCGTGGTGGCAGCGGATGACGGTTTCATGCCGCAAACCGACGAAGCACTCAAATTTGCAAAACGCTCGCAGGCATCCATCATGGTCGCGATCAACAAAATCGACGCAAAGGGTGCCAACATTGACCGAGTGAAGCAGCAGATGCAGGAACGCGGCATCGCCCCTGAAGACTGGGGAGGCGAGACCATCTGTGTCGGCGTCTCCGCGTTGAAAGGAGAAAACATCGACCAGCTGTTGGAGATGATCCTGCTTCAATCCGAAGTCGAGGAACTCAAGGCCAACCCCAAGGCCAATGCAGAGGGCGTGATCGTTGAATCTCAGATGGAACAGGGCCGTGGACCCACGGCAACTGTCATTGTGGATCGCGGAACACTCAAACCCGGAGACTCTTTGGTGTGTGGCACTGCCTATTGCAAGGCCCGTGCCCTGCTTGATGAATATGGCAAGAACGTGAAGGTCGCCCCACCCTCCACACCGGTGAAAATCATCGGCTGGTCGGAAACCCCACGCTGTGGTGAACGCTTCGAAAAGGTCAAAAATGATCGCGAGGCCAAGCGCATTGCTGAAGAGAATCTCATTGCCCAGAAAAAAACAGAGTCTGAACTTGCGGCAGAAGCTGCCGCATCAGCGAAAAACTCTGGTGAGACGGGGCTTGACGCACTTTTTGCCGCTATCAACGAAACCCAGAAGAAGGTGCTCTCCGTCATCGTCAAAGCAGACGTGGGCGGTTCGGTGGAAGCCATTCGCTCCAGCCTCGGACAGATCAAGAGCGACAAGGTTTCCCTGAAGATCATCTCCGCCGAAATCGGACCCATCACGAAAAATGATGTGACACGTGCAAGCACCGCAGGGGCGACTCTGCTCGCATTCAACGTGGGCCTCGAGAATGGTGTGCGCAGCCAGGCCAAGCACGAAGAGGTCGAGATCTACCAGAGCAGCATCATCTACGAACTCATCGACACGACCACCGACCTCATGGCGGATCTGCTCGATCCTGAGATCAAACAGATCCACGTCGGCACGGCAGAAGTTCGCGCAACCTTCTCTGTCGGACGGGGTGTTGTCGCGGGCTGCATGGTGCTTGATGGCAAAATCATGCGCGACAAGCATGCACGCCTGATGCGGGATGGTGAAGTCGTCTACGAACGCAAGATCGATACCTTGCGCCGTTTCAAGGACGATGTTGCCGAGGTTCGCACCGGATTTGAATGTGGTATTCGCCTGCTCGACTTTGATGGCTACCAGGAGG
This sequence comes from Puniceicoccaceae bacterium, assembly GCA_040224245.1. NCBI lineage: Bacteria > Pseudomonadati > Verrucomicrobiota > Opitutia > Puniceicoccales > Puniceicoccaceae > Puniceicoccaceae bacterium. The sequence continues at coordinate 13,984 of JBEGIR010000068.1, forward strand.
GAGACAAGATCGAGTGCTACGATATTGAAAAGATCAAACCTTCGCTCTGAGCAGCGCAGGTTTGGTCCTACCGAAAACAGGAGCTTCACCCGGCACTACACCGCTGAGTCAAAGCGCAACGGAAGGCTTTCGTCATGTCCAATCGAATGGTTAGGGTCAACTCGCTGGTTCACCGCGAGATCAGTCACATCATCCACACCGAGTTCCAGGTGGAGTCCGTCGGCATCACCATCACTGAGGTCGATATCGCCCCCGACCTGCGGGCCGGGCGTGTCTATTATTCCGTGCTGGGTGGACCCGAGCAAATCAAGGAAGCCCGCAAGTTTTTCAAACGCTTTGCTGGTCGCATCAAGTTCCTCATGGGCAACGCGGTTATCCTGAAATACACTCCGGATCTCACCTACCACTACGACGATTCGCTCGCACGAGGCACTGCGCTGCTGCAGTACATGGACGAAGTGGAAGTCGATGAAGATCCTGCGGATCCCAGCGACCATGAATGACCTCCACTACGCACAGTATTCGAATGCGGTTGCCCGACTGATTCCCCAGCTCAAGGGTCAATCGGTGGCAGTTCTGGGTCACATTCGCCCGGATGGTGACTGCATTGGCTCGCAAGTGGCACTGTGTCGACTGTTGCGCAGTCAAGGTGTGAATGCCGTTGCCGTGAACCAGCATGCAGTGCCTGCCAATCTGCAAACCTTCGTCGCCGATACTCCCTTTCTGGGGGCAGATGACACCCAGGATCTTCGAGAGAGTTTCCGAATCGCCGTCGACTGCTCCGCTCACAACCGCATCGGTCCCGCATTCATGGATCGCTTCCCAACCGTGGACTTCTGCGTGGACCATCACGTCTCCAATACCGGATTTGCCACCGAAAACTGCATCGACCCACACGCCTCTGCCACCGCAGAGATCCTCACGGGCATTGCGCTTGACCTGCAGCTGCCCATCGACGCGATCACCGCGCAGGCACTCTATGTGGGCATTGCCACGGATACGGGTCAATTCCGCTATGCGGGCACGACCGAACGCGTTTTTCGCTTTGCAGCAGCACTGGTCCAGGCAGGTGCCAACGCCAACGCAGCCGCCCACGCCCTCTACGAACGCGAACGCGAGGGCCGGCTTCGCCTGCTGCAGCACTTTCTGCAAACCCTTCAGTCGCACGAAGGCGGGCGTCTCATGTTTGGTAAAATCTCCCAGGCCATGTTTGCACAGACGGGTACCCAACGGGAAGATACCGAAGGCTTTATCGACTACGCGCGCAACATCGATTCGGTCAAAATCGCCGCTCTGCTCGAACAGCAAAAGGATGGTTCCGTCAAAGGCAGTCTGCGCTCAAAGTCCGCTGCCTACAAGGTCGACCAACTCGCGGCACGCCTCAACGGAGGCGGTCACGCCTGCGCTGCAGGGTTTCACATGCCCGATGCCTTTGATACCTTTGACAGTACCTTTGTTCAGATGGTGAGGGAACACCTGGCGACGCTTGACCTTTCCGAAGCCCCAGACGCTTGAATCCATCCTTCCGAATTTCATGCAAACCGAACACGAATTCAACGGCATCCTGCTGATCGACAAACCCTCGGGCATCACATCCCACGATGTAGTCGACCGGGTGCGCCGCACCTTGAAGATGAAAAAAGTGGGCCATGCTGGCACCCTTGATCCCAATGCAACTGGATTGATGATGATCCTGGTCGGCAAGGGCACCAAGGCGTCCCAGTATCTGATGAGCATGGACAAGACTTACACCGGAACCATCCAGCTCGGCCTCGAAACCGACTCCTACGACATCGACGGTGAAGTGCTTCAGGAAAGCACTCCCGCTGCCATTGACGAGGCGATTCTGCTCGAGCACATGCGCTCATTCATTGGAGACCAGTATCAGAAACCTCCCATGTTCTCCGCTAAAAAGGTCAAGGGTGTGCCGCTCTACAAACACGCACGCAAGGGCAAGGAAGTCGAACGGGAGGAACGCCTCATCCGCATCTCCGATTTTCGCATGCTGGCCAATCGCTTCCCCCACCTCGATTTTGAGATTGCAGTGAGCAAGGGAACCTATGTTCGCTCTGTTGCCCACGATCTCGGAAAAAAACTGGGGACCGGAGCTTGCCTGACCGCATTGCGTCGCACACGCATCAGCGATTTTTCGATTGAAAACGCAGTGGATTTGGATGTTCTGGCAGAGTTGAGCACGACAGGACTCAAGAGCCGCATCATCCCCGTCTACAAGGCAGTTCCCTCTTACGTGCTCTCCTGACTACTGCAACCACACTTACGGATCACCGATCACCATGGCACTCATTGTCCAGAAATATGGAGGAACCTCAGTCGCCGATGTGCAATGCATCCGCAACGTCGCACAGCGTGTCAAACAAACCCGCGACATGGGCAACCAAGTCATCGTTGTGGTATCAGCTCGTTCGGGAGTCACCAATGAGCTGATTGCGCGCGCGAAGGCATTGAACCCCCGTCCCGATCCGCGCGAAATGGATTTGCTGCTCACCGTGGGCGAGCAGGAAACCATCGCACTGCTCGCGATGGCACTGCACGCTCTCGGAGTGCCCGCCGTCTCCCGCACTGGCTACCAGGCAGGTTTTGTGACGGATGATTCCCATACACGCGCTCGCATACAATCCATCAGCGGTGGTGACATCACCGAACAACTCGATCAGGGAAAGGTCGTGATTGTCGCCGGATTTCAGGGTATTTCCATCAACGGACAGATTACCACGCTCGGTCGCGGGGGGTCCGATCTCTCTGCAATCGCGATCGCAGGGGCACTGAAGGCCGATGCCTGTCAGATTCTCACCGACGTCGATGGGGTCTACACCGCCGATCCTCGTATTGTTCCCGATGCGCGAAAAATCGAGGCCATCAACTACGAGGAAATGCTCGAACTCGCGAGCAGTGGCTCCAAGGTCATGCAATCCCGCTCCGTTGAATTTGCCCAGAAATACAATATTCCGTTCGAAGTCAGATCCAGTTTCAACCAGCAACCCGGAACCATCGTGAAAGAAGAAGTCACCCTTTTGGAAGGCATCCTGGTCACAGGCGTCGCCCTCGACCGCAACCAGACCCGCATCACTATCTCTGAACTGCCCGACCGTCCGGGCACTGCAGCCGAGGTGTTCAAGATCCTCGCTGACACGGATGTAGTGGTGGACATGATCGTACAAAACATCGGTCGTGCCGGTGTCGCCAACATCTCCTTCACGGTATCCCGGGATGACGCGGACCGGGCCGAACTCGCCATCCGCAAGTTCTACAAGAAGAACACTTCGGACGAATTTGTCACCCAAACGGAGATTGCAAAATTGTCCGTGGTCGGGGTGGGCATGCGCTCCCAGCCCGGAGCGGCGGCCCGCATGTTTGCTGCCCTTGCCGGTGTTGGAGTCAACGTCATCATGATCAGCACCTCCGAAATCAAAATTTCCGTCGCCATCGAACCGGACACCGCCGACGAAGCCGTCCGTGCGGTGCACGCGGCCTTTGACCTCGGCAAGCGGGATTGAGAGATACGCACCGCCTCATCGTCCATCTGCCAGCACTGACTCTGTCAAATCCGTTTCATGAACTTCATCAGCACCCGTGGTCAATGCGAACCCGTTGGCTTCTGCGAAGCCGTTGCCCGGGGTCTTGCCCCGGACGGAGGACTCTACCTGCCTGAGAAACTGCCCGATCTTTCGAGCTTTTTGCCAGAGTGGAAGACCCTGAGTTATCCGGAGTTGTGTTATGCCTTCATGCGGCAGTTTGCAACGGATCTTCCGGCGCAAGTTCTGCGGGAGGCAGTTGATGCAGCCTATGCCGGATTTTCTCACGAGGACATTGCCCCGGTTCGCAAGCTCGATGATCAGTGCTACGTCTGCGAACTCTTCCACGGCCCGACACTGGCTTTCAAGGATTTTGCATTGCAACTGCTGGGCCAGCTCTACGCTTACCAAATTCGCAACTCCGGACATCCCATCACTGTGCTGGGGGCGACTTCGGGGGACACTGGTTCAGCCGCCATTCATGGATTGATGAACTTGCCGGGGATGCGGCTGTTCATCCTCTATCCCAAGACAGGCGTTGCACCGTTGCAAGAGCGTCAGATGGCCTGCACGGGTTCGGAAAACGTATTTCCCATCGCGATTGACGGCTCGTTTGACGACGCCCAGAAATGGGTAAAATCCCTCTTTGGTGATACGGCCTTCAAGGAGCAATATCATCTATCCGCGATCAACTCGATCAATCTTGCGCGCGTCCTGGCACAGTGTGTGTACTACCTTTACGCCTGGTTTCGCATTCCGGAGGCAGATCGCTCCCGACTGGAAGTGGTCGTGCCCACCGGAAACTTTGGCAATGTGCTTGCCGGGTGGTTGCTCAGTCACATGGGTGTGGACATTCCGCACTTTCGCATTGCCACTAACCAGAACGACATCCTGTTCCGTCTCTTTGAGAGCGGAGTCTACGCAGTGGATGCCGTGCAACCGAGTCTGGCACCATCAATGGACATCCAGGTGGCCTCCAATTTCGAACGCTTCCTTCACTATCGACTGAATGGAGATGCCGTCCGGCTCCGCGAAATCATGAGCACATTCCTGCAATCCGGTCGCTTCGAATTTCCGGAATTTGCAACGGACCGCTTTTCCGCCACACGTTCGGATGATGCCTCAATTCTGCGCAATATCGCCACAGTTTATGAACGTTTCGGCTATGTGATTGACCCTCACACTGCCTGTGCCTTTGAGCAGCCAAATCCCGATCGGGTACAGCTCATCATGGCGACGGCCCATCCCGCAAAATTTCCGGACGCGATTCACAAGGCAATCGGAATTGAGGTCACCCACCCCACCCTTGATGCACTCAAGGATCTTCCCGTTCGACGCTATGAACTGGAGAACAAAGTGCAGTCGATCCGTGCTTTCATCAAAGCCAGCATCGAAGCATCCACCCACTGATCCAGTCTCGCTCCTACTCGAGTTCGAACAGTTTTTCAATGGTGGGACTCCGGAACAGTCTCAAACTGCCATCCGTTCGCTCACACATGAACACCGCAGCCAGTTCATGCTCGCGGGCAAATGCAAGTCCGGTGTCGACCCCCATCACCAAAAGCGCAGTCGCCCAGGCGTCTGCATCCATGCAGCGCTCCGCAAACACGCTCACACTGCGTAGGGTTGAATCCCGCAGCTGCAGGGAACGGGGATCGATGACATGGGCAAATCGCACTCCACTGATTTCACGGTAACGGTGGGTATCACCCGAAGTTGCGACTGACATGCCGCTCAAGGCCACTTGCAATGTGGAGCGTTTCCGTCCGGGAGTCTCCAGCTCGCACACCCATGGTAGTCCATTGGTGTGACACCCAAACGCGCTGGCATCTCCTCCAATCTCGACAAATGCACCCGTTGCACCGAGCTGCCGGAGATGTTGCAGGGTGCGATCCACTGCCCATCCCTTGGCGATGCCGCATAGATCCAGCTGCAACCCACCGGGTTGATAGAGTCGTCCCGATTCGCACTGAAGCTCTGCCAGCCGATGTGCATCGACGATGAGTTGATTCAAATCCGGCGGCTCTGCACCAACTGGGCGCGCACCAAAACCAAGCTCTGCAAGCGTGTGCCCCAATCCAGGATGAAAGGCACCGTCACTTCGGCGATGGATATCGAGTGACCGTGAAACCACCTCCATCATCTCCGGACTCATGGGCACCCAGGTTCCCGCAGGTGCGTGATTCCACTGGCAAATTGCGGAATTCGGATCCCACGGACTGAATTCCGCAATCACCCGCTCAAACACGCTTTCAATGTGATCCCGCAGGGCCTGCGCTTCCATGTCCGCAATGCCCGCGACGCGCGCACTCCACGACGTGCCCATGGTATCGCCCGAAAACTGCAACTCACGACGCGACCCCGCTTGCACGGCCCGCAGTTCACCGTAGTTGAGCATTCGCGGAACCCAGAATCCAGAGTTGCTATGCTCCGCTGCTGAAGGTGTCGATTCGATCACATCACGCGTCATGAACGATCACTCGGGAAATACTTCAAAGGTGCGCACGTAGGTGTAGCTTCGCTTCATCGCGATACCATCGATCTGTGTGGCGTCGAGGCGCAATGCCCCCTCCATCCAATAGCGACCCGCTTTCGGGAAATGTACCTCGATCCATCCGTCAGCGTCCGTCACAGCGGTGATCGCCTCGACCTGGTTTCGAAAGCGATCATTGCCACGCACAAAGGTCAGCTCCAGCTCCGAAACGGGTGCACCATCCTGGAAAAAACGCCAGCGCACGGGTTCCCCCACAAACAGATCATTGGGGTGCGTCTCCGGCAGAAGCTCCAGACCCTCACCCTCAAGTTCAAACGCATCGATATCCGCAGGTCCCACCACAACTGAAGTTTCGATTCGGCTCAAACTGCGGAAAATCTCAACCCCGGGTTTGTCCGCAATACCTTCCGTCTTCAACTCCTCCAGAGTTCCCCGCCAACGTTTATTCTCTTCCCCCTCCTGCCAACGGGCAAACAGTGTGCTGCCCTTGCGCCGGATATGGTAAGTCCCCTGCTGCTGCAGGTTCAACTCAAAGGTGGTGCGAATCTTACCGCGCTGGACAAACTGTTTTTCCAACAGAGTACCATCCGGTGCAAGCACCTCAATCGACTCCGGTGGCATGGCCACATGATTTGCAAAAAACAGATCATTGGAGATCGCCGCATCAACACCAATCCACAGATCCGAACCCGAGATTACGGAGGTCGATGGAAGAATCCACTGTCGATGCGCCTGCACCGAAAGTGCAAAAAAGGGAGCTGTCAGCAGTAATGCGAGTGCAAGTTTGAGAGATGGATAATGTTTCATGAGATTAATTCAAGCTCAGGGTTACAGTTGCGATTTCGTGACTTCCCGATTCCGAGATATTCACAGCTTCAGTCGCGTTCAAAGGCAGAGGAAGACGCAGTAGCTCCCTTCCTCCAACCTCACGGGCGACCTCCACGACGAGTTGATAGGTTCCGGGGCTGAGATTGAGAAAGGATGCCGATTCTGAATCAAATCGAAGTTCGTGTCGCCCCGGAGGGCGTGTCGGGCCAGTCACACCATCGACCGGCAAGCTCAGATCACGACCCGATTTGCGCCACCACTGGCGCAGGTCCTTGAGCCATGTCTCCCCTTCCCGGTTTCGTAACTCCGTGTCATACCAGACGGCAACATTATCAACCCACTCTCTCCGTTCATTTTCGATCCACACCGCCACATAGGGTCGGTGGTACTCCGCAACCTCAAGCTCGGGAAGCTCAATCTCGATGCGCAGTTCTCGCTGGGTTGCTGCTCCCAATGCGCCGGGCAGTGCCAGGAGCGAGAGCGGTCTGCAAATGGATTTGATCAATGCATTCATGGGAAAAATCAAAGATGGGAATGGTTCAGTGCACAAAAAAGAGCAGCAGGACAGCAGGGATCACCACGCCAGCCGCCACCACTGGCCACGTGCTCGGTCGGCGTTTTGCGTGCATGGCCAACAGTAGCAGCCCCGTAAGGCAAAACACCACACACGCAACCGAAAACACATCGATGAAGACCGACCACGCTGGCCCGGTATTGCGCCCCTTGTGCAAATCATTCAGGTAGGCAATCCAACCCCGCTTGGTCTTCGCAAACTCCCACTCACCCGTTTCACGGTCGATGGTCAGCCAGGCGTCAGAACCTGGCTGCGGAAGGGCCAGGTAGATTTCATACTCCGACCATTCCGCTACCCTGTGATGCAGGCGCATATCGATGTTGCGCTCCAGGTAGCGTCGCAGCTCCTTGGGTAGTGGAGCATCCATCGAAGCGGATTCGCCGTCCCACTCAATGCTCGACATCAAGGCAGCGGGCAAGGTTTCCCGGAGTTCCACCTTTGTCAATTGTGCCGGAATCGATCCCGCGTGATTCAGCGTGATCCCGGTAAATGCGAAGAGGACCATGGCCACCAGACAGATCGCACTGCTCACCCAATGCCAAAGGTAGAGCTGCTTGGTCCATGTACTTCGCCACTTGTTGCGTTTTGGTTTGGAAATTGACGCCATGAAAGCAAGAAAACGACCACCCTACCATATTGGGGTCGGGCAAATCCACCCCGGGAGGGAGTAATCACCACTCACAGACGGAGTCTTTTCGATTCTCCGGAGCAGCTGGTAGTCTCGCTCAAGTTCTCAGTGGCAAGAAGCGTTCCACAGAGAAAAACGCATCCAGCACCCTCTCGGTATCCGCATACCCAAAGTCTCCTCCCGGATCAGACGACAGGAGCTGTTCGTACAACTCCCTGAGGCGCATACCATAAGCTGACAGACCCAATTCACGCTCAATCAGCGCAGCATTGCTGTCAATTACCTGCCCGGACTCCGGTTCATAGTTGAAGTGATCCCGAAAATTCACCTGAAGCGCATAGTCTGACTGAACGCTTTCTATCACTTCCCGTTGCGCAATTTCATCCAAGCGGGCAAAATCAATTTTCATGCCCTGCACTGAATGCGCAATCCACTGGTCCATGCAATCGTCCGCAGGGCTGCGATCATAGCGATCATGGAAGGATTTCATGGCTGTCTTCAGTCGCGACCGAAACTCATCGAAGCGAAAAATGGTGAGCGGCACTGGTATCGAATCATAGAGGCGATTAAACTCGATTCCCAATTCACGAAAATCCCGGGTGATTTCGGGTAAATCCCTCCCAACCAACGTTTTGCCATATACCCATGGCTCGAGAAATCCCAGACCAAATCCTTCCGCCACACTTGTGCTGATCACGGCATGGGAATGATCGAGCACGGAATCAAAAGGAAGACCATAGGATTCGCACACCTCAAAGTTGACGTGCAAATCCAGCTCGGATGCAAAATCCTTCCACTGTCGATAGGACTCTTCAAAATCTTTGCTGGTCGTTCCCAATGTTGTCATGAACAACAACCGTTTCGAGGGAATGGCAGCATGCAGAAGCAGCTCCCCGAAGTTTTTACGGCGCACCGCGCGCACCGGGTAGAGAATGATCTGGTCCAGGCTGGGATTTCCAACAGAGTCCGCATCGTATTCCAACTCCCGGATCAGGATCGGATTGGGCAGCCAGTGCAGTTGTGACTCGGGCACGCCAGCAGCTCGCAGCACTTCGTAGTCTCGTCGATTGAGCACTGCATAGTGGATGTGCGAGGCAACCGGATAGGCACTTTCGGACTCCAGGTGGTCCTCTCTCATCCGGTAGTTTACCGGACGCCCATCCTCCGCAAAATCATGGACCTGCAGCACCAGGCGACATCCTCTGCGCGCGAGTTCGATGATCGCATCGGCCATCTGCGGGTTTTTCCCAAGGCTGTGATTGTGAATGTGCCAGAGTTCCGGATCGTGTCCCAAAAACTCACGCGCCGCCGACTGAAGACGATCCGCCAGTAGGCTTGGATTTATCGCCTCATCCGCATTGCCATACCCCAGTCCCGGAACGACTTTGCAGGGCACCCGGCAATCCTCGGGCGGTTTTTCGCCACAGAGTGCCACCACATCCATCGGCAACCCTACCTGAGAGAGTGCCTGCAGTCCGTTTTCAATCACACGTGTGACACCGCCTCGTTTCAAATGATAGTGGACAATCGCAATGCGCATCATGAGATTCCAAATTTTTCCCGATATTCCGGAATCTCAATCATCGGAGGACGTTCCTCTTCAAGGATCTCAAACGTTACCTGCTCGTAGCGATTCTCCTGGGCTTGAAACTGACGGTAGATCGTCGCGAGTTCAGGCATTTGACCCATCATGCCATAGGATTCCACACGATTCAGAAAACTCTGCAAAATGCCAAAAGACATTTTGCCCAGAGAGAGCGTTGTCTGGTTGCGATGAACACGCTGATCGAGATCCGTCTGGGCAAAAGCGTCCAGCCCCCATTCGCGGTACACATCGAGGATGTGCGAAGTCTCCACTCCGTATCCGATGGGAAAAGGAATTTTTTCCAGCACCATGCGCCGCACCGCGTACTCACCTGAGAGGGGCTGAATCAGCGCAGTCAACTCCGGAAAAAACAGACTGAAAAGGGGGCGTACCAGAATCTCGGTCACCCGTCCTCCGCCACTCGGACGAATGCCCGAAGAAAAGGCAAGCGGACGGTCGTAGAACGCCTTCACATAATGCACTTCATCCCGATAGATCAGAGGGGCCACCAGTCCGTAGACAAAACGGGGATGGATGTTTTTGATGTCAGCATCCACATAACAAAGGATGTCCCCTTCGAGTTGATGCACTGCCTTCCAGAGATTCTCTCCCTTGCCCCGCTTGAACCCGGTTTTGGGCAGAATCTCTGCGGATAGGTAGGTATCCGCTCCAAACGACGAGGCCACTTTGAGAGTGTCGTCCGTGGAACCGGAATCGATGACTGCGAGTTCGTCGATCAGAGGGTAGCGGTCCATCAGCTCCGATCGCAGGATCACGATCTCCTTTCCGATCGTCTTTTCCTCGTTCAGGGTAGGAATGCACACGGAAACCTTCAGTCCTTTTTTCTCCTTTTGCCTGATGAGTTCCTTGATGTCCCAGAACTCACCATGGTGAAAGGTATTGCGCTTGAGCCAGCTCTCAATCTTCATCACAAATCCCCCTGTCAATTGCAATCAGCAGTGCGACCAGCTGCGTCAGACCATCAAAGATCGGAGCAATCTCGGCACTCTCGCCCAACTCATGCACATTCGAACCTTGCGTCAGACCCACAGTCACCGCCGGGATCCCCTTGTCCACGAAGGCACTGAGCTGTCCCGTTGAGGGCGCAATGCGCGGTTTGATACCAAAATGTTCAACGATGGTTTTCACCGTTTTCACCAGGGGATGACTGTAGTGGATTCCACCCATCTTTCGCCGGGCCACCATCTCCAGCCGGATTGTGGAGTCTGAGGCAAAGTCGATCTCATCGACGATGTCCTGTATCATTTGGGTGATCCAGGAGATCCGGCCTGGTTCCTCACTGCGCACCTCAAAGCGCAGATTCGCTCGAGTGGCTTCCGTGTTGTAGGCGTTGCCACCATGAATGGAACCCAGGATGACGGCAGTCTTGGGTTGACTCGGCAGCGGGATTTCCATGATGCGTGACACGATGCGGTTGAGAATCGCGATCGCTCCACCGCTTCCAAAATGCTTCCAGTCCCGACGTTCTGGCGCCACCACCGAAATTTCTCCACGAAACATTCCCAGCGAGCTGTAACTCAGGCGCCCCAAATGCACACCACGCACCACCACGCCCGTGCGAATCGGGAACTGAGTATGATCGAGAAAAAAACGCAGCCCTGCAAGGTTGCCTTTGCCGAGGCTTCGGGTTTCGGCCATGAGGACCAGATCATCCTCCAGCTGAAGCCCCAATCGCTCCATCAGCACTGGCAGGGTGGCAATCGCCGCCAATCCAATGGCATTGTCGCAAATCCCCGGACCGATGATCGCATCGCTCGATAGCGTCATCGCGTGGTCAACCGAAGACTGGATGTAGGAATCTGCATTGGCGGAGACCAGGATCTTGCGCTTGCCACTGCGCCCCGGAATCACCGCAACCGCATTGTCCATCTCGTCAATCGAGATCTTTTCCAGACCCGCCTCGGTGAAGCGATCCCGAAGGAAGGCGATTCGCCGCTCCTCCTGAAAAGAGGGTGCGGGAATCTCTCCAATCATCACCGCATTGGCCAGCATGACCTCACGGATGCCAGCTACCTGAGCTTTCAACCCGTGCATAATGCGTGTCACTTCGGTGTTCCTCTCCGCCATGCACAGACTATAGAGCTTCTTTGCTGCACTTGTCTAGTTGCGAATCCCGGAAGCGTCTGTGGCATGCTCTCAGCTGGCAAACATCCGCTTGAATCTTGACACGGCGGCCTTGCATGTTGTGCTGAAACCTTTGCGCGGACGATGCGCACCAGACCAACGTCAACCGATTCACAGTCATGAACTCAAACCCATCTCCTTCCGATCAACCCATCGAGGACCATTCCCACGACTTGTTTGCAGTGCGCATGGACAAACTCAAAGCGATGGAAGCGGAAGGCGTCAGCCCCTTTTTCGCAAACTGTGAACAAACCCACACCTCTGCCCAGGCGGTCGCAGGTTACGTCGAAGGGGAATCACAGCCCACAGTCAAAGTAGCCGGACGCATTGTCACCTTTCGCGTGATGGGCAAGGCCAGTTTCATCAAGCTGCTCGACCGCGACGGTCGCATCCAGTGCTACGTCACCCGGGATGACATAGGGGTCGAACTTTACCAGAAGTTCAAGAAGTACGACCTGGGGGATTTCCTCGGCGTAGAGGGTCCGCTCTTTGTCACCAAGACCGGAGAAGTGACAGTTCGCGCGAAAAAAATTACGCTTGTATCCAAGTCCCTTCGTCCGCTGCCCGAAAAGTTTCACGGACTGTCAGACGAAGACCAGATCTACCGCCAGCGCTACCTCGACCTCATCGTCAACGAAAAATCCCGCCACACCTTGCAGACGCGCAGCCGCGTGATCCGTGAGATCCGCCAGTACCTGTGGGAACAGGACTTCAGCGAAGTCGAGACACCCGTTCTGCAAAGCATCTCGGGAGGTGCGGCGGCGCGTCCGTTTTTCACCAAATCCAATGCGCTCGGGGCCGATTTTTCGTTGCGCATCGCCCTCGAACTGCCCTTGAAACGCCTGCTGGTCGGTGGTTTTGACCGGGTGTTTGAAATCGGAAAAGTCTTCCGCAATGAAGGTATTTCGCGCCGACACAGCCCTGAGTTCACCATGCTGGAGGTGTACCAGGCCTACTCTGACTATCGGGGGATGATGCAGTTGTTCAAGGGCATGATCGACCGCATCTGCGAACGCGTGCTTGGCACCTGGACCATCGAGCGTCCCGACGGAGAAACCATCGATCTCAAGGGCGATTGGAGGGAAGCGCGCTACAAGGATCTCATCATTGACGCAACTGGAGATCCCGACTGGTTCACTCGCAGCAAGCAGGAAAAGCTCGCCAAGACCGCCAAACTCGGCATCGAAGTCAATCCCGATATCGAAGACTTTGAGGTGACCAACAATGTTTTTGAAAAACTGATCGAACCAACGCTCATCCAGCCGACCTTTGTAACGCACCTGCCCAAACAGCTCATCCCACTGGCCAAGCAGTCGCAGGATGACCCAGACACTGTTGAAGTCTTCGAACTGTGCATCAATGGACAGGAAATCGCGCCTGCCTACTCCGAGCAAAACGATCCCATCGCCCAGCGTGAGGCCTTTGAATTCCAGGCAGGAGAAGAGATTCAGAACATTGACCAGGATTTTCTGCTTGCCCTGGAGCATGGCATGCCGCCCGCGGGTGGCATGGGCGTCGGCATTGACCGACTGGTCATGATGCTCATGGGGACCAACAACCTGCGCGACACCATCCTCTTTCCCACGCTCAAACCCGGAAAATCCGAAATGGTCAAGATCGCTGAAGACGGGAAATAGGCGCTTGAGGGTGACGGCATCGCATCGCTTCAAGTTACAATTGAAGCGCTTGCCCTCTCCTCACAGCACCTCCCGAAGCAGGGACACAAATGCACCCGGATCCTCAAGATGCGGAGCATGTCCAACACCGGGAAGTGTCTGACAGCTGGCATTGCAGAACAGCGACTGCATTCGCTCGTGCAGTGATCGAAACTTCAGGTCGTGTTCACCCGCGATGAGATGGACCGGAAGCCGCACCTGATGCAAACGATCCCAAACGGGTTCGAGGCTGCCATTGCTGAAATCGAGCAGACTCTGCGCAAGCGCTTCGGGATCGAGCAAATGCTTGCGCTGCAAACGTTGCTGGCTCCAGATCGACGACTGTGACAGCTGCGACCGCAGAATTGGCTGGTCCAACCATGCTTTCAAAAAAGCATGCAAACCCTGTTCACGCAGAAGGGTTGCCCATTGCTGGTCGCACTGCCAGCGTAGGCTCCGCTGCTCGGAATCTTCAAGCCCCGCGCTCACCCCCACCAGAAACAGGGATGCAAATGGCCACTGCCATTCGAGCTGCGCCCGCAGCAACAGTCGCGCCCCCATCGAGTAGGCAAGCACACTTAACACTGCGCCGTCCGCGCTCGCTTCTTCAACCACCTGTGACACCTGTTCGCAAAAATGCCTCCAGCCCGTCAGATCGTCCGGTCGTCTGGCAGGACGCCACTCCCGAACATGTCCGGGAAGGGTCACAAAACGCCAGTCCAGCGACAGTTTCCCCGATTCATAAAGCGGCGCAAAATCGTAGGGTTCGCCCGTGAATCCGTGCACGGCAAGCAGACGGCGGCGGGGTGAATTTTGAACAGCTCGGGATTTCATTCTGGAAATTTGCGCGATGAACTGCAATAGGTAAGCAACACACCTATGGCTGCAACAGTATTTACCATCGCAAATCAAAAAGGGGGCGTCGGCAAAACCACCACAGCCATCAATCTCGGTTCCGCTCTGGCCAACCGCTACATCGATACCCTGATTGTCGACATGGACCCCCAGGCCAACAGCACCAGTTGGTTGGGTTTTGAAAAGCGTGAGGGAGCCAGTATCTACGGTCCCCTGCTTGGGGAGGGCACAGCCCAGGAGAAAATTCTCCCGACCAACAACGATCACCTCTTTCTCATTCCCTCGGAGCCAGACCTTGCCGCCATCGAAACGGAACTGGCCAACACTCCCAACTATCTCATTCAACTGCGCAAGGCTCTCGAATCCGTGATGCGCTCCTTTCGCTTTGACGCCATCATTCTCGATTGCCCACCCTCCACCGGACTCATTTCGATGAACGGACTCGCCGCTGCCGACTACCTGATGATTGCGCTGCAGTGCGAATACCTTGCCCTGGAGGGGCTTGGTCAGATCCTCAAAGTCATGGACCAGATCAAATCGGCTGGAGTGAATCCGAAACTGGAACTGGGTGGCATCATCATGACCATGTACGACCTGCGCACCCGCCTCTCCCAGCAGGTCGTGGATGAAGTGAAAGAACATTTTCCCAACAATGTTTTCAATTCCATCATCCCGCGCAGCATCCGTCTTGCGGAGGCACCCAGTTTTGGAAAATCGATCTTCGAGTATGAGCCGAGTTCTCCGGGGGCACATGCCTACGACAACCTCGCACAGGAGGTGATCGCCAAGTTTCACCTCGATAAGGAAAAAAAACTCAAGCTGACCTGATGCGAGAGACGATGCACTGTCAAATTGCAGTTCAAACTTCCGTTACAAACTCGTGCTGTGGGGTTCTGTGTTTACCGTGAGTGGATGCGATCCGTGCCGGAATTCTCATGCTAAAGCGCGAAATCAGAGCCCTGCAGAAGACGCTGGCCTATCGATTTAAGAAACCGGAGTTGCTTGAACTCGCTCTCACTCACCCCTCGTTTGTTCAAGGCACCGCGCAAAGCGACCGCCACAATCAGCGCCTTGAGTTTCTCGGGGATTCGATTCTGGGCATGATTGTATCCGTGGAGTTGTACAAAGCTTACCCGGACAAAAGGGAGGGATTTCTCACCAAAGCACGCTCCACGCTCTGTCATGGGAAAAACCTCACACAGATGGCCAGAGAACTCGGCCTCGAACCCCATCTGCAGCTCGGCAAAGGCGAACAGCGAGCCCAAAGCAAAGACCGCAGTCAGATTCTTGGCGACTGCCTCGAGGCCGTTATCGGAGCGGTTTACCTGGATGGAGGTTACAAATCCGCACGCAACATGGTACTCAAATGGGTCCGATCCCAACTGGACGCGCTGGAAAGTGAGATGGAAACCATCAACTTCAAAGGCGCACTGCAGGAGTGGTCCCAATCCCATTGCGGAACCAATCGTTTCGAATACGAACTCGTTCGCACCGCCGGACCTGATCACGCCAAGGAATTCACAGTTCAGGTTCTGCTCGGTAACGAGGTGCTGGCAAGCGCAACGGGGTTTTCCAAAAAGGAAGCCGAATCGGGTGCAGCAGAACTGGCACTTGCCCGGATTCGCAGCAATGAAGCTCACTACCTGAGCAGGATCACGGATGCAGAAACCGGAACACCTCCCAGTGCGCCAGATGCGGAATTGCATCCGGACGAGAATTGAATCCCCGACCAGCGCAGTCGCCTCTCACAGATTCGCAACGCCGTGAAACCGATCACCCTACCCGATGTCTTTGAACGGAAATGGATCGCGGGTGTCAGCGATGAAGCATTTCCAAGTGTGCTCATCGAACTGTGCCTGCGCCACACACAGCATCCCGTACACGTGGTTTGTTTCAAGGACAGTCGCACGCTTTCCCACAGCCTCAATGAGGTTGAGGCATTGCTCAGCCTTCCCCTGCCAGGCACTCCCGCCATCGACACCGTCGAACTGCCGTATCTTGAGGACTATCGTCACCTCGATTCCGTTCTGCTCGACAAGCAGTGTGATGTTGTTCGCACACTGGGACTCATCCAGCAGTGCCATTCGCGCCAGCGACCGCTGTTGATCTTCACCACCCCGGATGCACTGCTGCAGGAGTTACCGGATACGCGGGAAATCACCCAACATCAGCTCCATTTGAAAGTGGGACAAAGCATTGACTTTGAATCCCTGAAACAATCCCTCGCCGACCCGCTCGGATACGCGTATGAAGCCGTGTGCGAGCAACCCGGTCAATTTGCCGTGCGCGGCGGTCTCATCGATGTCTATCCGGTCAATGAACTCACCCCCTATCGCATCGATTTTTTCGGCGATGAAATTGAGCACATCAAAACCTACGATCCCACAACGCAACTGACCGATCAGAGCGTGGGTGAACTCCTGCTGCTGCCTCTCACCAATCCGACCTCACATGCTGACACAGCTGAAGCGACCTTGCTCACCCGATACCTCGATGTTCCCTGTGCCTGGTATTTTCGCAATACCGCCGAAATTGAATCTTGCCACGATTCCGGATTTCAAACCAGTGAACGCATTCAGGATGTTCACTCCCGCAAGATCTCCCGGTGCTGGCTCGACCGATCCCATGCCCGTGAGGATGTCTGGTTCGGCATCGATGAACTCGCAGAACATTCGGCACTTCTGCACTGTGTTCAACCCGATGCGGAGCTCTCCTGCACGACCGTCAAGAACTGGCTCTCACACCAGCAGCTCGAAGACTTCCATCCCTCGGAAAAAGAAGCGGGTTTGCGGCAATACGAGCAGCAGTCCCTGCGGCAACTGCATCAGGCAGCGCTATCCACCTACCAGGTGGTGGTTGCGATCTCAAAACCTGATGAACAGGAGCGCTACATGCGCATGGTGCACGATGGAAACAAAGGGGGCATTCCCATTCAAATCGTTACCGGATCCATTCCTGCTGGCATCGTCTTTCAGCGACAGGAAAACGCGTTCTTTCCAGAGTGGTTGACCTGTGACCATCCACAGGCAAAGGGCGTGATCCTGGTCTCCGAAGCCGACCTGCATCCCTACTTGCGCATCCGCATCGGTCGTCGAAGCCAGCGCCGGGCCGTAGAAATCTCCCAGGTCGACCAGATGCTCGACTTCACCGAACTGTCCGACGGCGACCTGCTTGTTCACCAGCAGCACGGCATCTGCATCTTTCGCGGCATTCACGTGCTCGATTTTTCCTCCAACCGTGAGTCGCTCTCACTTGAGTTTGCCGAGGGTTCCATGCTGCACGTACCCCTGACGGAAACCCACCAACTGACGCGCTATATCGGACTGACCAAACGCAACCCCAAGCTGGGAAAACTGGGATCCAATCAATGGGAGAAGGAACGCAAGGCCGCTGAGCGTTCCACCGTGGAACTGGCGGCTGAACTGCTGACACTGCAAGCACACCGGGACAGTGTCGAAGGCTTTGCCTACCCTCCTGATGATGAGTGGATGAAACAGTTCGAAAAGGCGTTTCCCTATACAGAAACTCCAGACCAGCTCACCGCCATCCACCAGTGCAAACACGACATGGAACGCGTGCGCCCCATGGATCGGCTCATCTGTGGGGATGTTGGGTTTGGCAAGACGGAAGTTGCCATGCGCGCCGCATTCAAGGCACTGGAAGCAGGCAAACAGGTCGCGGTTCTCGTACCCACCACCGTGCTCTGCCAACAACATTACCATTCCTTTCGGGAACGCATGGCCCACTTTCCTGTGACCTTGGACATGGTCAGCGGCTTTCGCTCACCCAGTGAACAGAAAAACACACTGAAACGGCTCAAGACCGGACAGGTTGATCTGGTGATCGGCACCCATCGTCTGCTGAGCAAGGATGTCGCCTTTCACGACCTTGGACTCATTGTGATCGATGAGGAACACCGCTTCGGGGTGAAGCAGAAAGAACGATTGAAACAGCTCTCGACCACTGTGGATGTGCTGACACTGAGCGCTACGCCGATCCCGCGCACGCTCTACATGGCGCTCGCAGGTGCCCGCGATCTCAGCGTCATCGAAACACCACCGCGCAACCGCCTTCCCATCGAAACCCTTGTGCGAAACTACAGTGATGAGATCGTTGATGCAGCAATCCGCACCGAGATCGCCCGGGGTGGACAAGTCTTTTACCTGCACAACCGCGTGCAGACAATTGACCGTGTAGCCACCGCAATACAGACACGCAATCCATCCCTGCGCGTCGTAGTGGGCCACGGTCAAATGGAGCGGCAGGAGCTGGAACACATCATGACCGAATTTGTCGATGGAGCCTTCGATGTCATGGTGTGCACCACGATCATCGAATCCGGACTGGACATTCCCAACTGCAACACACTCATCATCGAAGGTGCCGACAAGTTTGGTCTGGCGCAGATCTATCAGATCCGCGGACGAGTGGGTCGTTTCAACCGACAGGCCTATGCCTACCTGCTGCTGCACGGCCGCAAACCTGTCGCAAGTGTCGCGCGCAAACGGTTGTCAGCGATCCAGCAGTACAACGAACTGGGCGCTGGCTACCGCATCGCCATGCGCGACCTCGAACTGCGCGGTGCAGGCAACATTCTGGGCGCAGCGCAGAGTGGTCACATCGCAGGGGTCGGATTCGAACTGTACTGTCGCCTGCTCAAGCAGAGCATTGCCCGATTCCGCGATGGCAGTGGAGCTGCGCTGGTACGTGCAACGGTAAACCTGGACTTTGCCCGCTATGGCGAACCCTCACCGACCCAGGCCGTGGCGACAAAGGAGGTGCGTTCCAACTACGCCATCCTGAAAGATTCCGAGTCAGAATCCTGGGTCGAACCCATCTATGCCTATATTCCAGCTCCGTATATTCACGAAACCAAGCTTCGCATCGAAACCTATCGCAAACTGGCTTCGGCTGCCTCTCTGGATGAAGTGAAACAGATTCGCGCCGCCATGATCGACCGTTTTGGCAAAATTCCGGACGAAACCGAAGCACTCATCCGCATCTCGGCAATTCGTTGCCTTGCCGAGCAGAAAAACATTGCCTCAGTCGAGTGCAATAAGGGAAGACTGATGTTGCGCATCGCGCACACCCGAACCCCCGAATATCACAAAACCGGAACCCACTTTCCCCGCTTGACGAAAAAGAAGCCGCTCCTACTATTGAACGACTGCCTCAGCTTTTTGTCGAAGTTGTAACCGATTTTTCATAACCAACATGCTACGTCACTGGATCACATTCATCATTACCTTCGGAGCACTCGCTGGCAGCAGCTTGCTGACAGCTCAGGAAAACATTACGCCCTGGGAAGATCCAATGGCCAATGGCATCGCAGCCAATGTGGAAGGTCGCATCATCACCTTTTCCGAGATTCGTCGGGAAATGGCGCCCCTGATTCCCCAGGTCATTCGTGAGTCGCGCACACGATCTGAAATGACGGAAAACCTGAACAATCTGGCGAAGGAAATCCTGCAAAACCTCATCGACCGCATTCTGATTGTTCGCGAGTATGAGCAGCAGGAGAAGTTCAAGATCCCGCAGTCCTATGTGGAGAACGAATTTGACGACACATTGATCCGAGATTTTGACAACGACCGTTCCCGCTTCCTGGAGTACCTGCGCTCGCAAAACATGACCATTCGCGAATTCCGCCGCGACCTTCAGGAGAACATCATTGTGAGCGTCATGCGCTCGCAGATGCGTCGTTCCATGTCGAAGATCAGTCCGGAAAAAATCGAACAGTATTACGTGGAAAACAAAATCCAGTTCTTTCAGGAGGAACAGGTGCACCTGCGCCAGATCGTACTGCGGGCAAAGAGCCAGGATCTGATGAATCTGACGCTGGAAAAGGCAAAAAACATCATTTACGAACTCGACCAGGGTGCCCGTTTCATCGACATGGCAACGGAACACAGTGAAGATACCATGGCCGACAAGGGCGGAGACTGGGGCTGGGTTCAGCGCTCGGACATCCGCAAGGAACTTGGCGATGTCGCCTTCAACCTCAAGGCCAACGAATACTCACGCGAACCCATCGTCATGGGCAATCACGTCTTCATTCTTTATGTCGAAGAAATTCGTCCCGAGGGCATCCAACCCCTGGAAGAGGTGCGCGAGTTGATTGAAAACCGCATCATGACCTCGATCTCACGTGAGGCGCAAAGCAAGTGGGTCAATCGTCTCCGGGAAAAGGCCTACATCCGGTATTACATCTGAAGTGACGCCACTAGGGCAGCCTTGCCAGGCGGCGCACATCGTAATACCGGCAATTCATGACCGCAACT
The DNA here is from genome assembly GCA_040224245.1 of Puniceicoccaceae bacterium. Lineage (NCBI taxonomy): Bacteria > Pseudomonadati > Verrucomicrobiota > Opitutia > Puniceicoccales > Puniceicoccaceae > Puniceicoccaceae bacterium. Next base: position 34,562 of record JBEGIR010000068.1, read on the forward strand.
ACGGGATCCATGCAGTTTCTAATCGACACACTGCAATCCCAAGCGCCCGAAACCGTCTGGGTGATTTTGCTGCTCTTTGCGTATGCCTCCCTGCTTGTGATGCTGCGCTGTTTTGGAGTCTGGGGCGTGACAATCTACATGGCCATTACCCTGATTGCTGCAAACCTGCAGGTTCTGAAGACCGTTCAGTTTTCCATCTGGGAATCTCCGGTGGCCCTGGGCACAGTTCTCTTTTCCACGACCTTTCTCTGTACCGACATCCTCTCCGAATATTTCAGTCCAAAGGATGCACGTCGCGCTGTGTATTTGGGCTTTGCCGGAATGGTGCTGCTGACTGCCTTCATGCTGCTTGCCATCGGATTTCGCCCACTGGACCCATCCATGCGGGATTCCCCATGGGCATGGGGGCTTGAGAATCATGAGCATCTCAGTGCAGTTTTCCTTCCCATTCCGTCCATCCTGTTGGCGGGATTTATCGCCTACCTCTGCAGTCAGATTCTCGACATCTGGATCTACCAACGCATCCGGACCCTCACCCAGAGTCGCTATCGCTGGCTGCGCAATAACGTTTCAACCTGGATCTCTGCACTCATCGATAACACCATTTTCAGCATACTCGCGTGGCTCGTCTTCGCTCCCGAGCCGATGCAATGGGGCGTGGTCGTGCACACCTACATCCTTGGCACTTACGTGCTTCGCGTAGCGGTGGCATTGCTCGACACACCGATTCTCTACCTCGCCGGCCACTGTCTGCCACGTACTACGGCACGCCCCACAGGCGCTGTCACCTGATTTTTCAACAACCATGGACCTTCACCCGGATCTTCATTTCAACATCACACATCAAAGCGGAGGGAAACACGCCCGCACGGGCATACTCTCCACACCCCACGGTGCCATTGAAACCCCCAACTTCATTTTTTGCGCCACCAAGGGAGCAATCAAGGGCCTCACCATGGATCAGATGCGGGAATGCGGTGCCCAAATCATTCTCGCCAACACCTATCACCTGTTTCTCAATCCGGGCGGAGCATTTCTGGAGCGTCAGGGAGGCATCCATCGCATCAGTGACTGGACAGGGCCGATGTTGACCGATTCTGGCGGATTTCAAATCTTCAGCCTGGGCAACGGATGGGTGGCCGATGAGATTAAAGGAAAGCGTGTACACCAGTCCGAAAAAAAACTGGTCAAAATCACTGAAGAAGGTGCCCACTTCATCTCCTACGTCGATGGCACATCCCACTACCTCACACCGGAACTATCGATCCAGACACAACTCCAGATCGGAGCCGACCTGATTGTCGTACTCGATGAGTGCAGTCCCTACAATGTAAGCCGGGACTACACCGCCAACTCCATGGAGTTGAGCCACCGCTGGGAGACCCGGAGTCTCGAGGAATACCTCCGCCGTTCTGACGGACGGCAGGGACTGTATGGCATTGTGCAGGGCGGCGTTTACGAAGACCTTCGCCGCGTCAGTGCGGAGTATGTGAACAGTCAGCCGTTTTTCGGTCAGGCCATCGGAGGTTGCCTTGGTGGGACCCGAGAGGAAATGTATGAGGTCGTGCACCACGCGGCCCGATACCTGCGCAAGGATCGCCCCACCCACCTGCTCGGCATCGGAGGGGTGGAAGACATTTGGAACGGAATCCATCACGGCATCGACACGTTCGACTGTGTGCATCCTACCCGCATTGCACGCCACGGAGGCGCGCTCGTGCGACCTTGCGAACACGGGGGAAAGAGCAATCTCAACCTTCGCAATGCCTGCTTCAAAAACGACGATGCACCCCTTGATGAGCGCCTGCCCTGCAAGGCATCCAACAGCTTTTCCCGCTCCTACATCCACTATCTTATCCGAACAGGTGAGATGCTTGGAATGCAGTTGCTGACCATGCACAATGTTTGTTTCATGATGGAGTTGATGCGATCTGTGCGTCAGTCCATCCGGGAGAACCGCATCGATCAGGAGCGGCAAAACTGGATCTGAAACATTCCCTGTCCATGAACACACCTCCCCCCCCATTGCGTGCTCCCGCTCGCATGCCCAGCGGACTCAACTGGAAGCGCTTCGTCGATCTGAACGCGGAGGAATCCGAAAAGGTGCTGCATTGGCGAAACCACCCGCAGGTACGCAAGTGGATGGTGAATCAGGAACCGATTTCCGAACACGAACACTCTGCTTTTCTGGAAAGACTGCGACAGGGCGACGACCCCGACTACTACCTGCTATTCTTTCAGCAACAAGCCTTTGGAGTCGTCGACTTCTATCGCAAAAGCTCCAACCCGCACAGCTGCTACTACGGCTACTATCTGGATCCCTGCCGCCTCGGAAGTGCCATGGGAATTCTGCTGGAGTTCTGGGTGGCTGAATACGCGCTGACACACTGGCAGTATCACCACATCGTTGCCGAAACCCGAACCGACAACACTGCTGCACGCGAGCTGCATGCCCATTTTGGTTTTTCCGTCATGGGGACCAATTCTCGGGAACTGGAGGAGGCCGTACTGCACGCAGACACCTGGAAGCAGCGACGAAAGCCTGTGCTGAGTGAAATTGCACGGTTTTTTTGCCGACCTTGAGCCATCTTTACCGTGCTGTGCACACTACTGCATTTCCGGTTACCCTGCCTTCCCAAAGCTTGAAAATCCTCGTAAATCCGTGAATTACGGGTCAAGGACATGCGATTTCAGGCGATAATCAAGTCCTGATGCCCGAACAGTTTTTCATTGGCAGAGCCAAGGAGCTGGAACGGCTTGAGCGTGTTACCCTCAAGCCAGGGCTTGCCGTACGCCGTCCACGACTCGCTCACATCTGGGGTCCAGAAGGTTGTGGAAAGACGGCACTGCTCAAAAAGTTCATCAGTTTGCTGCCTGAGGAATCGCAAGCGGTCATCAGTTTTCATTCGAGCTTCGAAGCACTCAATAGTGTCGACGATGCCGAATTCTACGAACAACTCTTTGCTTCCGGCCAAAGCAATGTGGGGGACCTCGTCCCCTGGTTGGTTCAGTTGAAGGCCGACTCAAACAGCGTATCTGCATCCGGTGCTGACAGCCTCGACACCCACTGGTCCAATCGCTTCACCGATACCCTGCATCGCATGTTGCAGGAAAGTGTGATCAACCCGAGGGATCTCTACCTATTTTTTGCGGTCGACAACATCGCTGCACTCCCACTGCAGCTTCGCACGGGCTTCTGCAGTTTTATCGACAGAATTTGCAATTCCCTGCAATCCGACATCCACATTTCGGTGCTGACAACTGGCGATGTCACCTTGCAGCACATTCCCGATCTCTCCCATTTCTGGAGCACATCCATCACCGAAGCCGAACAAATCGAACTCGCCAACCTCACGCGGGACGAAACCTTCCGTCTGCTCGAATCCCACGATCTCGATGCCAATCTCATCTCCAAAATTTACAACCAGAGCGCCGGCAACCCGGGCCAGATCATGGCAACCCTGCAGGACCAGAATCTGCAATCGCAGAATTTTGAGGAAAGTTTCAATCGTGGAAAAAACCTGATGTACCAGTTCAACAACTTCCAGCGTCGCTGGATCCAATGGGCTGCCATCATGCGTCATTGCAATGAAGAATCCATCTCCATGATCACCGAAGGGCGTGAGGTGACCGAATGCATCAACTGGATTCGAAACAACTATCCCGGATACTTCGACCGCGAAGGCAATGACTACATCCTGAGACCTGATTTCCGACGAGCCATCCTTGCCTACGTGCAACGAACGGACCCTCGACTGTACAGTGAAATCAATGAGATTGTTCAGCGCTTAGCAGGAGTGCGCCACGTTATTCCCAACAGCGAACACCGCAACCTGCTCTCACAGCTGGGAGAACTCCATTATTTTGACTTCGACCTCCTCAAACAGCTCTTCAGCGAAGAAACCTATCGTTCCATGCTGAAACTGATCGAAAACAAACCTGTTTTTTTTCGTCAGGAACTCGAATCCTACCGCCTGGCGTCCAACATTCGCACTGCAATTTCAATCTACAATCAACTCAGGAAAAACCCGGATCGAGACAAGTTTCGCCATCGGGTACGCACCTTGTGGGAGGAACGTCAGCGACAGCTCCACCAACAGCTCGACGTGGCAGAAAAGGATTTGCACGAGTTCGAGGAACGCAACCGCAGCCTGTCACAATCCGTAGGTAAGATTGAAACCGAACTCCAGCGCTTGCGCAGGTCCCAGCAACAGCTGCACATGCCTGCTCCTGTGCAAATCTCTGTCCAGAGCAAACGCAGCAGTCTGTTTGGAGCGATGATGCTGCAACTCACTGGTATTGTACTGCTTTACGTCAATACTCTAATCCTTGATACCATGTCGATCAGTTACCTCCTGCTCTCGGGCATTTGCCTGGCGATTGGTGTAGCACTGGGCGCGCGTCAATCGAGTGGACGCGTGATGGCAACCCCCCACGGTTCCATGCAGGTCGCCAAATCGGAGCACTATGACACCGTCATTCGCAATCTTGAGGTGGATTTGGTCAATCTCATGCACCAGAAAGAACAGGCCCAACACCGGATCGAACGCGACAAACTCAATATTCTCAATCTTCAGGCGTCCGCGAACCACACTTACCTCAGTTCGTCTGACTGATCAGGGTAATGTGACTGCTGCACGCGTTCACAGTTTGCCCTGTTTGTGACTGCATGTTGACTTGCACTTTTCCCGCAGATGAATTGCCATACTCGCAACTCATGCCACTCGACGAAAATCTCATTCAGGACCGCATCCGCTCCTGCCCGCGGCTCGGGTCACTTCGTCGCATCAATTCCACCTTTCAGGACCTTGCCAATGCGGATCAGGACTATACGGGCCAGATCGCTGAAATCATCCGGCGCGACCCTTCCCTGACCTCTCGACTGCTGCAGATGGTCAATTCCGTTTTTTACGGATTGAGGGAAAAAGTCAGTAGCGTCGAAGATGCGGTTTTCTACCTGGGAACCAAACAAATTCGGGAAATGGCCCTGGCGACTCCGGTGCTCGAAGACATGCAGCGCTTTGCGGAACACTCCTCCAATGTCGACTGGACGCAATTCTGGCAACAGAGCATCGGGTGCGCGATCATGACCCGGGAGTTGTTGAGCTACTCCGATGTGCGAAGCCAGGGCGACTCCGACTACATCTCTGGCCTCATCTATGGTGTTGGCTACCTGGTGGCTGTGGCTGCCTTTCCTAATCAAATGCATGAGGTCTTCGCAGCAAACCCCGACTCCGAGTCGGGGATGGAAGCCCTGCTCATCGAACACATCGGATGGACACAGAGTCAGATTGGCGGATTTTATCTCGAGTCCAACAACATTCCGGAAGCCATTCGCATGCCTGTTCGCTTCCAGAACGAACCCGAGCTTGCTGAAGAGCACGCCAAGTCTGCAGCTGCCCTCTACCTTGCCAAACGCATGATCGGAGAATTGCAGCAACAACGCAGCGACTCCAGTGCATCTGGCCCGGAAGAAGACGCATCTGTTCCTTTCCCAAATCGCTCAAAATTCCGCATCCCCATGCCCGATGCACCTTCCTGGGATGTCTGTCCAGAATTTCATTTGCTGATCGATGCCCAATCCCAGGACCACCTCTCCACCGCAGGGTCGCTGCGCTACACGCTCGGTCAATTGCCCGGAGTGCTTAAGGGACTCGTCTAGCACAAATCTTCTGTGATGAACGCACCGGCTCTCTCCGATTGCACCCGACTCTTTGTCTATGGCACCCTGAAGCGAAACCATTGTCATGCCCAACATCAGCATCTCGTACGCCATGCCCGTTTCCTCGGAACCGGGATCACGCGCGGTCACCTCTACCGCATAGACTGGTATCCCGCGCTTGTGGATGCAAATGATGCAAAGGCGTGGGTGACAGGAGAAATCTATGACATGCTCGATGCCCACAGCCTGTTATGCGCTCTCGACGAGTTTGAGGGCTTTGACTTATACCACCCCGAAAACAGCGAATACCGGCGAGTCGTGAGGGAAGTACACACCCAGGACGGCAAAAGGATCTGGTGCCAGCTCTACCTCTATCAGCGAAGTGTCGATCCGGCACTTCGCATCGCATCGGGCACATTTTGATACGGATCGCAATTGATACCCATTCTTGTTAAAAGCACTGATCATCAATCACGTTTCCGTAGGGCTCGCGTTCACCGCGATGCCGCATCTTGTGAGGTAACTGAGGTCTCCGGCTAGCGAAGACCTTCTGTTCAGTGAACAAAACCAGAGCCTGTATGAGCATAGCTCCGCGCCCCATGCATGCAGTCACCAAGTATCAGAGATTCCACTCACACACCGTGGAGATAGCGATTCCCACCAAAGGAAAAACCCGCTCGATTGACTTGAGCGGGTTTTTTGCAAATGACCTCAAAGACCGTTGTTTCCGTGCCCTCTCAGGCAATCTTGAACCGTCCGACCAGTGTGAGAAGTTCGCGCGAAGAGGACTGCAACTGAGTCGCACTGGTGTTGAGATCCCGACTCATCTGGTTCACACTGCCCACCAGTTTGTCCACTTCCTGAATCTCGTCGGAAATCGCATTGCTGGACTCCGCACCCGCACTGACATTGCGAGCAACTTCACCGATGCCATCCGACGCCTGGGTGATGTTGCCACTGATCTCCTGCGTAGTGACCGATTGTTCCTCGACAGCTGCAGCGATCGTGGTCACCACCGAATCCACATCGCGAATGATCTCGGTGATCTTGTTGATCTGGCTCAGCGTGCTCTGACTCGAACTCTGGATGCTGTCGATCTGATTCTGAATCTCGTTGGTCGCGTCCGAAGTCTGTCGTGCCAATTCCTTGATCTCGTTGGCAACCACAGCAAATCCCTTCCCCGCTTCACCGGCACTGGCCGCTTCGATGGTCGCATTGAGTGCGAGCAAGTTGGTTTGCGCCGAAATGGCATTGATGACTTCGGTGACCTTGGTGATCTCATTGGCCGCCTGCTCCAGGAGTTTCATCTTTTCCGTCGTGATGTTGGCTTCGGTGACGGATTCGGATGTCATCTCATTGGCCTTTGAGGTGTTGCGCGAAATTTCGAGCACACTCGAATTCATTTCTTCTGCAGCGGTGGCCACCACATTGATGTTGGTGGAATACTGCTCAATCGCACTGGCGATGGTCGCAATGCTTGAACTCAGCTCCTCCGACGATGCTGAGACTGACGTAGAGCGCAATGCGAGATCCGAAGCATTGCCTGTCGTTGACTTCGCAAGCTCAAGCAAATGATCCGATGCCTGCGAAGTCGCTTGTGTGTTTTCCGCCACCTTCTGAATGATCGCCTGCAGGTTGGCAATGAAAGCATTGAACCAATGGGTCAGCTCTCCCACTTCATCCTTGCCACCACTTTCCAGACGCTTGGTCAGATCCCCTTCTCCCTGCGCCACATCTTTGAGTCCCTTAACGGCAGCAGACAGTGGTTTTGTGATCAGGCGGGCCACAAACCATGCGAGAAAGACCGACACGGCGATGCTGATCGCAATCGCGATGATCAACATGGCGATCGTTACCTTAAACGTTAACAGGGCACTCTCGAAGGCACCTTCCGCATCACTGAGGTTCAATTGGGTAGCGCGATCAATATATCCGCGCATGTGATCAAACTTTTCATTCACCGCTCCAACCGAAGCTACGATGGCTTCGTCCCGCGCTTCGCTCTTCGGACTGGAGGCCAGTTTCACTACCTGTTCTGCGGATTGCTCCCACTCTGAGTAGGCCTTGCGAAACTGGGGAACGAGCACGCGCTCATTATCGTTGGTAATCAAATTCGCATAACTTTCATACCGATCACGGCTTTGTTGTTTGTTCTCCTCGAAGGCAGTCACAAGCTCACCCACCTCGGTAGATTCTGGATCTGTAAACAACAGTGTTCGTTCCGCGATAAGGGACTGGTGAAGATCGCGGTCGGCTTCGAGTAGAAAGGTCACTGCTGGCAGTCGAACCGCAAAAATGTCGTCGAGATTGTTTTGAATACGGTTGACGCTCACATAGCTGATGATCCCGAGGATCACCATGAAACCCACATTGATACTAAAGCATACAATGAGTTTGTCGCGGATTTTCAGATTCTTTAAAGCATTCATAGTCAGAAGGGGGTTGATCAGGGAAAGATCAGAAACTCAGGCTGGTTCCAATCACGTGGGTGGTGCGCCAGCTGTGGCTTGTGCCCACACGGCTGCGCTGATACATGTAATACACCGAGCAGGAAAATGCATCGGAGATCGGTAATCCGAGCATGACCGGATAGAGGCGGTTCATGGAAATCACAGAGCGGTCGGCGTCATAAAACACTTCGTTTCCGATACGATAGAATTTGATGAGGTCATGATTCACGGGCCAGGTCAGGGTGGTATATTGGCGCACACGATTAAACACCTCGCTGCCGCGCCCTTCCTTCCACTGCACTTCCCAACGGTTGCGCAGTGCCAGCGTGGGTCCGCCCTCCCCGAACTGGATGGGGTTCGGATTCAACTCCAGGTCAATTCGATACGTTTCATTGTAATCAGATTGTGAGCGGGAGCGGCTCCCCTCGATGGTCGGATGGGTGCCCAGCGTCCATTTTTTACCAAGACGTGTGTTGAACTTCTGGCTGAAGCGATAATACCCCAAAAACTCGGCTTCCGGGAATCGAAACTCCGCATGGCTTCGGGTTTTCACATGCTCACTCAGGGTATAGTTGGGAGCATTCAATGTAATCCACCAGGCATCCACAGCGTGCAGTGCCGACGAGGGCAGCAACACCAGTGTAAAGGTGATCGCCGCAAGGCGTTTTGCGATATTCATGATTGTGATGAGTTTAAGAATCCGGAGCATCCGGAAAACAAGAATTGCATTACAAGAGATCGGCGATTCCCGGGAGCGGTTTAGAAAGAAATTTGGATGTTCCAATCCAACCTTCGGAAACAAACAGGAGTCCATTGTCCCAAAATTGAAACAGGCAAAGCGACCGGATTGGCTGGCAAAACAGTAAATTCAGGTCTAGGCTTGAGGTTTTTCCGATTCATGAAACCTGTAAAGACCGATCACCAGCAAGGCATCCGCACTGTCTCCTACACAGGCGTGCACAAACCCTCGAGCCGCATCCCCTTCTTCAACCGCGAGCTGAGTTGGCTATCCTTCAATCGTCGCGTTCTTGAGCAGGCACTCAATCCCAAGTACCCTCTGCTGGAACGGGTTCGCTACCTCGGATTTGTCAGTTCCAATCTCGATGAATTTTTTGAAATCCGGGTTGCAGGTCTCATGCAGCAGGTGGAGTCTGGCTCGAACATCGAACCCGGTCCCGATGGACTGAGTCCCGCTGAGCAGCTCAAGCGCATCCGCGAGGTAACCCTGCAGCTCGTCAAGGACCAGTACAAATGCTGGCATGATGTGCTCGTCCCCGAACTCGCGCGTGAGCACATCTACATCAAACTGTTCAGCCAGCTCAGCGACCGTGAGGAAACCTGGGCTCGCGAATACTTTGAAACTGAAATTTTCCCGGTGCTCACCCCACTGGCAATCGATCCGGCCCACCCTTTTCCCCAACTGCTGAACAAGTCCCTCAATATCCTGGTGGAACTCGAAAATCCGGAAGAAGAGAGCAATCCACACATGGCGATTGTCCCGGTTCCGCGCATCCTTCCACGCATTGTGCAGATCGGCGAAACCTCCGAACCGGGCATTTCCTACCTGCTGATCAGCTCGTTTGTGAAAAACTACGCGAGCAAGCTCTTTCCCGGACTCAAGGTACTGTCAACCCAGGCCTTCCGGATCACGCGCAACTCGGACCTCTACATTGACGAAGAAGAGGTCGACAACCTGCTCAACACCATCGAAGAAGAGTTGCACAAACTCAAACGCGGCCATGCAGTGCGCCTGGAAATCGAGCGAACCGTCCCCAAACATCAACTCAAAAAACTGCTGCGCACCCACGACCTCAGCGCGGAGAGTGTTTACCTGGTGGAAGGTCCCATCAACCTGATGCGCATCACCGCGATCTGTGACATGGTGGACGCTAAGGAGCTGAAGTTCAAAAGCTTCACGCCCTACACACCTCCATCCCTCACGAGTGCGGCTATCTCGTTTGATACCCTGCGCAAGGAAGACTACCTGCTGCACCACCCTTTCGACAGTTTTCAGCCTTTTGTCGATTTCCTTCACATGGCTTCCAAAGACCCCAAGGTGTTTGCCATCAAGCAAACACTCTACCGCACCAGTGGGGATTCTCCCATCATCGACGCGCTGATGAAAGCATCGATGAACGGCAAACAGGTAACCGCCCTCATCGAAATCAAAGCTCGTTTCGACGAGGAAAACAACATCCAGTGGGCAAAGCGCCTCGAAGAGGCGGGTGTGCATGTGGTCTACGGACTCGTGGGTCTGAAGACCCACTGCAAATGCTGCCTGGTTGTCCGGAGAGACCTTGATGGCATGCGCCGCTATGTGCATTTGGGCACTGGCAACTACAATCCCAAAACAGCACGGCTCTACACTGACCTTTCCTACATGACGGCCAACCCCGCGATCACGACCGATGTCGCTACACTGTTCAACACGCTAACGGGCTTTTCGCGTGCACCGGAGTTCCGAAAGCTCCTGGTCGCTCCGTTCAACCTGCAGCCCATGCTCTGCAAGTACATCCAGCAAGAAGCTGCCAACGCCGAAGCAGGTCTTCCTGCACGCATTGTCGTCAAGGCCAACAGCCTGATCGACCGGGAGGTGATCGGAAATCTCTACGCCGCTTCTCAGGCAGGAGTGAAGATCGAGCTGATCATTCGTGGCATCTGCGGCATCGTACCCGGACTGAAGGGGTTGAGTGAAAATATCCGAGTGCGCAGCATTCTGGGGCGTTTCCTCGAACATCACCGTATCTTCTACTTTGAAAATGGAGACCAGGACCCCATCTTGCTCATGGGCAGTGCGGACTGGATGCCACGCAATTTCTACCGTCGCATTGAAACCGTCGTTCAGATCGAAAACCCCAAAATCCGGGACCGTATCAAGCACATCCTTGAGGTGTATCTGAAGGACAATGCAAACTCCAAGTTGCTTCGCTCCAATGGCGCCTACACCACCTTTCCCATCCCCGAGGAACAGCGCACCTTCAGTGCACAGGACAGTTTCATGGATGAAGCAACGGAAAAGCGGAATTACTTTGAGTCCAGTGAACTGCCACCGCTGAAAACCCAGCACTGATCCCGATGGACGATCAATCCAAACTTGGCGAACAGCACCTGTCGGAATTCAGAAACCGCAGTGGATGACTTCAGAAATCGGGTTTTTGACCGATCATCAAGCTTCCCGTTGATGTGGACTCCAAATCGCCCGCTTCTGCATGTCTATTCGCTACACCCCAGGCATTGTACTCAGCTTGCTGAGCGGAATGCTGTGGGTGAACGACGCATCCTGCACTGAAGCGGGTCAACCGTTCTTCCGAAGTTATTCGTTTGAAGAAATTGGGAACCTGTCCCCCGGAGCTCAGCTTTGCAGTGATGCGAACGGCATGCTCTGGGTCAGTCAGCAGGGAACCCTGCTCGCTTTTGACAATCAGAGCTGGATCGACATGCTCTCCCCGTCCGAAACCCAGCGCAACCTCAGCCTCATTCACGCTGCACCCGACGCTACCTTCTATTATGGAGCTGCTGGAAATTGGGGACGACTTCGCATGCAGGAAGACGGAACATTAACCACGGATAGCCTGCGTTGTGAGCGCGCTCCTTCCTGGACGTTGAACAACCGCATCGATCATATCGCCATCATTCCCGAGGGTATCGCTTTTCAAGGACAGCGCGGATTGATCTTCTACGATCACGAAAGCGGTCAAAACCATTACTTCGAGATCCCCCGAACCCAGCATATTTTCACCCTCAACGACACCCTTTACGTGTCGTCAGATACCCGGGGAACTGAACGCCTGGAACTGGAGTCCATGCAACTGCTGCAGGTCTTGAATTCCTCAACCTCGCATTCACCGGTCATCACCAGCAGCACGAAGCTTGCATTGGGTTCTGTCATTGCGATTACCCGTCAGGGGACTCTGCTTCGCTTCGATGGTGAACAGTTCGAAAACTGGCACAGTGAGATTCCGATGCCGGAGAATGCAACAGAAGCGGTCCTGCTGCGACTGGATGAACATCAACTCTCCTTCGCTCATCCGTCGGCAGGTCTGTACATTCTCAATGAGAAGGGCCATATCCTCAAGCACCTGGAGGGTGAACCCTTTCGAAACATATCGGACATGGAGGTGAATGAACCCGGAGTGCTCTGGATATCCTCAGGCGAAGGCATCGTGCGTTTGATCTACAACTACCCCGTGTCGGTCTTTGATCACCGCGCAGGACTTACCCTATCCTGGCCACAAATCATTCGTCACCAGAATGAAACCTTGTTTGCTTCAAACGGAAAACTCTACCGTCCCCTCAACGACAGCCCCGGATCCCTCACGCGATACGAGCAGTGGAACCTGGATCAACCCTACGGAATCTGGACCTTGAATAGCACACCACACGGCTTGTTGTTCGGCAACTGGAGTGGCCTCTATTTTTGCAGCACGGATGAAAACATTACTCCCGTGCTCTCTTCGATGCAGGTGAGTCGCATCGTACCGACCGATGCAGAATCGACGACCTTCCTGATTCTCGGTGAAAAGCAAATGACCTTGATTCGCTGGACGGGGGAACAGTGGGAGGAACTCTCTGAACGCGTTCCTTCTGTAGGTTATCCCTCCGTCGTGCATCGCACATTTCCAGATTCGATCTGGGTGGAATTGGGGCTGAATCGAGTTGCCCACATTCGAATCGAAGGGGAGCGCATTCACAGCGACATCATAGACTTGTGGGATGATGCAAACCCCCAATGGATCGGGATCGGCAATATCGGAAGCCAGACCGTACTGTCGAACGGGGGTGGCACCCTTCATTTCTACGATGAACAGAGCAGATCCTTTCTCGAGCACTCTGAATATGAAGCCACACTGCGAGCCTCACCACTACCGGCACAACGGGTTGTGCAAACAGCAGATGGCACTGTCTGGATCGGGTATGCGAACGGAGTCTACCGTTTGAAACTTGAAGGCGACCAAGTGGAGTATGACACGGAGTCCCTGCGCCTGTTGCGCATCAATCATCCCATTTTTAATGTCATTGGGGATACGGTCTGGATCGCTGGAGAGAAGGTCGCTTACCGCATCGACACGCAGCTTCCAAGACTCCCGAGACAACCCCCATTTCCCCACCTTATTCGAGTCTTTGATGCACGAAACAACCAGTTAATCGCCCACTCCATGGGTGATGATTTCTCAAAAATCCGTCACATTCCCTATCGCTCCAACAGCCTCACCTTTCATTTTTTCCCAGGAACTTACCATACCCTGCGCAGCCCCCAATTCCAATATCGTCTCAGCAGCCACGAATCCGCCTGGTCCAAACCGGGCCACGATTCCAGCCTCACTCTCCCCTTTCTGCAACCCGGACACTACAAGCTGGAAGTTCGCCTGCTTCAGGATGAATTCATCATCAGCGATGTCTTTACCACCGAGTTCACGGTTCTCCCTCCCTTTTACCGCACGGGTTTGGCCTACGCCCTTTATGCTGCTACGCTCTTCGTCTTTATTGCGCTGACAGTGCACTGGTTCAATCGCAGTCTACAGCGTCGGGCTCAGTATTTCCAAAAACTGGTGAATCGAAAGACCCGCGAACTCCATCGCGCAAACAATGATCTGCGCCAGGCCATGCTTCGCGCTGAACAGGCTTCGCAAGCCAAATCCCAGTTCCTTGCAAACATGTCCCACGAGATTCGCACCCCGCTGAACGGATCGCTGGGCATGTGCAAGTTATTGGAGTTTACGAAACTCGACTCTGAGCAGGAGGATTTGCTGCGGGTCATGCGAATCTCGAATGAGGCCCTTTTGGCGATCATTAATGATATTCTGGATTTCTCAAAGGTCGAAGCGGGTGAAATCCAGCTGGAATCTGAACCCTTCAGCCTCCGGTCCCTGATGAATGACGTCGTAGATCTCGTCATCCCGTCCCTGCAGAACCGCCCGATAGAACTCACGGTATCGGTTCAGAACGAAGTGTGCGACCATCGAACTGGTGACGCCATACGCATCCGACAGGTACTGCTCAATCTGATCAGCAATGCGATCAAATTCACCCCGAGCGGATACGTCCGGGTGGAGGTCACCCATTCTGCAGAAACTCCCGGAAGCCTTGTCTTCAGTGTTCAGGATTCCGGGATTGGCATGTCCGCTGATACCCTTCAAAAATTGTTCAAACCGTTTTCTCAAGGCGACCAATCCACTTCCAAGCGTTTTGGAGGAACCGGGTTGGGACTTAGCATTTCGAAAATGTTGACCGACCAAATGGGAGGAACACTCACGGTGCAGAGCCAAGTCGGACAGGGGAGTGAATTCCGGGTAAACCTCCCCCTTCCAATCAGTGAACTGCCCGCCCCCCATCCCAGCGATCATTCACGACAAAATGCTCCCACATCATCGATGGATTCTGAAGCCGATGGCATCGATCCCGAGCTGGCTAAGTCCCTCAAGATTCTGCTCGTCGAGGACAATGTGGTTAACCAGAAAGTCGCCTGCCTGCTACTGAAGCGGTTGCAGCTCAACTGCGATATCGCCTCCAATGGAATCGAAGCCATCGAACGCTTTGAGCGCGACCAACACGACCTGATCCTCATGGACATTCAAATGCCCGAAATTGATGGATACGAAGCCAGTCGCCGGATCCTCTCGAACTGCAAACCCGAAGAAGCCCCTATCATTCTGGCCATCACGGCGGGAGTGATGGAAGAAGAAAAACAGAAATGCATGGCAGCCGGAATGCACGGGTTCATTCCCAAGCCTATCCGATTCTCCACCCTTCGCTCCGAATTGATGCATGCCCTCGAAATGCTCTCCGCTTCCCGAAATCCACGTTGACAAGATGCAACTGCACCCAACATTTTGCAATTAGACTCCATCCCGAAAAAGTAAAACACTCACCCCATCATTTACCCTGTTCTGGTTTCGACGATCCAGTCCATGCCACTCATGCGACAAGGCGCCACTCTCGGAGGTAATGCACAGTGCGACACTCTCGCCAACTGCACCACCTCCAGCATTGTCGAAATACCAGAATCAACACTTCACCCATGAACTGCCGTCTGCCACTGCGAGTCATTTTTCCAATGCTCGTCTGCTTATCAGAGATTGCCTGCAACGCCCGTGAGCAGGGGCTTCCGTTCATGCGCAACTATACCTTCGAAGAAATGGGCAATGCCTACCACGGATTGCTGCTCAACAGCGATCCCCTGGGCCGCATCTGGACCGTGCAGGAAGGCACGTTTCTCTCCTTTGACAACCAGAACTGGACCAGCTTGATCGATTCGGAATCGATCGAACAGAATTTCGCCAATGCGATCAGTACACCTGACGGACGCTATTATTACGGTGCTGCGGGCAATTGGGGCAGCTTTCGCTTTGGAACGGACGGACTGATCACCACGCAAAGTCTGCGCGATACGGGTGCTCCGGCCTGGACCTCCAACACCAACTTTTCCTTCATCGAAACGACCTCGGATGGCATCGCGTATGCAGGGGGAAGCGGTATGATCTACCACGACCTCAAGTCCGGACAAAACCACTATTTTCAGGTTCCAGAAACCTTGCTCATCTTCTGTCTGAACGACGAAATTTACCTGTCCTCCTACCGCATTGGCATTGCGCATCTCGACCGGGATCAAATGAAGCTGATACCGCTTTTCCCCGAACCCACCGAAGAAACAATCTTCGAAGAATTTGCCTATCTGGACGACGACACCATCCTGGCAGTCACAAATGCCTACCAGCTGGTCCACTTTGACGGAATCAATATCAAAGTAAAGGAAAGTGGAATCGACTCCATGCTCCACCTTGGCGTATCCGCCATGCTGAAACTCGATGAGCAGCACATCGCCATCGCGCTCAGCAGCAGAGGACTTTTCTTACTCGACCCATCCTACCAGATTCGCGCGCACTTCAGCGAAGCGACCTTCCGAAATATTGAGGATATGGTGAGCAATGAACCCGGCATCGTCTGGATTTCATCCGGTGCGGGCGTTTCCAAACTGGTTTACGACTATCCAGTCAGTCTCTTTGACCACCGTGCCGATCTCGTCCTTCTCTGGCCATCCGTGATCAAACATCGCGGACAGACCCTGGTCGTATCCTCAGGAAACCTGTATCGTCCTGTGGATGTGGGTAAAGGTCAGTTGACCCGGTTTGAACCCATGGAACTCAACATCGAACGCGGAGTCTGGGTCGCACATTCAACGGAGCATGGTTTGCTTCTGGGAAACGGAGATGGCGTGTTTTTTCGCTCAGAAGACAAGCAGATCCAAACTGTGCTAACGGGATTTAACGTGAATCGAATCTGCCCGCTCAACTCCGATGGTACCCAATGCCTGATCATCGGTGAAACACGCATGGCTGCTATCCGATGGAACGGTCAGGCATGGGAGGAGTTTGTCGAACGCGTCGATGGAATCGGCTTTCCTTCGGTCGTGCACAGCTACGCTCCCAACTCGGTCTGGATCGAATTGGGACTCAACCGGGTGGCACAGGTTCGCATCGTCGACGACGCCATTCAAACCATCTTCTTCGACGACTGGGATGCCGAATCTCCTGCATGGATCAACGTCGGTCACCTTGGCAATACGACGGTCATGACCGGAAAGGGTCTGCAATTCCGCTACTACGATGAGCAGCTTCAGGCATTTGTCGAACGCCCCGATCTCGACGCAATCTTTTCGCAAAGCCCTCATCCCGTCCTGCGCGTTCGCGAAAGTGATAACGGCATCCTATGGGCAAGTCACAGTCAGGGCATTTTTAAGATCATCGTCGAACCTGACGGCAGTGCCAGCTACGATACGGCATCCCTTCGCATGCTGGGACTGAACTACCCGATTTGCGAGCTGCACGGGGATGAGATCTGGATTCGGGGGAAAAATGTGCTCTACCGCATCGACACACGTGATCCGGGAGTTCCACTCCAGACGCCCAAACCCATACTCACCGGCATTCTCGATTCCCGCAACAACCGCTACCTCTACAACGCGCTCGAAGATGGATTGCCCGAGGAAATGGTCGTGCCCTATGCTGCCAACAGTCTGGAGTTCAAATTTTTCCCCGGCACGTATTCGCTGCTTCGCAATCCACAATATCAGTACCGGCTCGAAGGTTATTCTGACTCCTGGTCGCAACCGTCCTACAACCCCAGCATCAGCCTGACCAGCCTGCATGAGGGTGACTACCGCCTGCACATCCGAGTGATTTATGGAAACGAAGTGGTGGGCAAACGCACCCAATTTGCCTTCACCATCCTGCCGCCTCTCTACCGAACCTGGTGGGCCTATCTCTGCTATGCGCTGTTCGGCACCGCATTGCTTACTGCAGGTATTTCGCGATACACGGGTCGCTTCAAACGCCACAATCGGGAGCTGGAACGCCTGGTTGAAGAACGAACCCGTGAGATTGAAGTGGCCAACCACAACCTGCAGGAAGCCATCAAACAGGCCGAAGCCGCATCGGAGGCCAAAGGACAATTTCTCGCCAACATGTCCCATGAAATTCGAACCCCGATGAATGGAGTGATGGGCATGTGCTCGATGCTGGCAGATACACCGCTCGACAGGGAACAGCAAAACTACTTGAGCACCTTGCGGGTTTCGAGCGAAACCCTGTTGACCATCATCAACGACATCCTCGATTTCTCCAAAATTGAAGCAGGGAAAATGACCTTCGATCCCGTCGTGTTTGATCTGCGGCAAATTGTGGATGATGTGCTCGACCTGGTGGCCCCTCTGCTCGATGAAAAAACTGTGGAAGTGACACAGTCCATACCTGCATCTTTTTCTTCGATGCGTGTGGGCGATCCCACCAAAATCCGTCAGATTCTGCTCAATCTGGTAAGCAACGCAGTGAAATTCACCTCAGAGGGACGGATCGAAATCCTGGTCAGCGAGCGACCCCATTCTTCCTTCATCGAATTCTCGGTAAGAGATACGGGCATCGGCATTCCCCAGAATATCGCAGCCAAACTCTTTAACCCCTTCAGCCAGGGTGATGAATCCACCTCGCGTCGCTTCGGTGGAACTGGTTTGGGGCTGAGCATCTGCCGCATGCTCACCGAACAGATGGGCGGCAACATCTGGGTCGAAAGTGCCGTAGGCGAAGGCAGCTGCTTTCACTTTGAACTACCACTTCCCGAAGCTGACGCTGCGCTTCCTGAAACCAGCCCCTATCATGCAACCCAAATCAGAACAGATGTGGTGATCCATGGTCGTCACGCGACTCTCAATGGTATGCTGCTTGAAATGCTCAACGCAGCTGGTATTTCCTGTGAGTTGATTGCCGATCCGGATGCCATTCTGGCAAAGATTCCCGAGAACCCCGACTCTCCCTGGGTCTGCATTTTTGACCTGGATCACCCCCCCGTATCACCCGAACTCCTGCGCCTGCTTAATTCTCAACTTTCATCGCGCAAACAAGTGACCCGCATCCTGCTCACTCAGCGTGCTTCTGATGCGCAAATCGAAGACATGCATAAGTCCGAACATGCCCTCATCCTGCACAAACCCCTGCGACGCTATCAGTTGCTCGACGCCCTGAAAACCCTTGGAAAGCGCCAGGGTGCAGAAAGCTCTCCTGAAAGGCATCACTCATCAGATCGCATCGAAGGGTCAGACTCTGTTCGAGTGCTTTTGGTCGAGGACAATCAAATCAACCAAAAGGTCGCAACCTTACTGCTCAAACGACTCGGTTTTGAAGTCGATATCGCTGGCAATGGTGTCGAAGCCATTCGCTCAGTTCGTCGTCGTGACTATCCCATCATTCTCATGGACGTGCAGATGCCGGAAATGGATGGCATCCAAGCCACTCGTGAAATCCTCAGCGAATCAAAATCCAGCTTCCCGCCATTGATTCTTGCGATGAGCGCAGGCGTCTCTCACGAGCGCCGCTCCCAATGCATTGAGGCTGGCATGTCCGGTTTTGTCGCCAAACCCGTTCAGCTCGAAGAACTTCGCAAGCACCTGTCCAGTGCCATGGTCACGCTTCGCAATTCCAAGTCGTAAACCTTGTCCTTGATCCCTTATCCTCCCGGAAATGTTGAAGAACTTTGTGCTCCCAATGACTCTTGCAACCATTTCGGATATCGCTTGAGCGCATCATTCGGCCAGTAGCCATACCAGTCGTAACCGATTCTGCGCTCATAGCTGAGTTCATGCAGTGCATTCACTACGGTTCCATCCCTGCGGGTCAGAAAGGGTTTGCCGTCGGCAAGGGAATAAAACCGCGCCCACACCGGAGGGGCGGTTTCATTTTCGAAAAAGATGCGGTCAAAATCCACGGTCGTCTGGTGATAGGGACGGGGCGGTGCCGGAATCGAAAGGTAGGCATGACCCAAAATCGCAGACTTGCGGAACCACTGAACAGCAGCGATGACGGACTGCCTGACTTCCTGGGATGGTTCAGGTAGTGTCATCAGAAATTCCACGACCTTCGCACTCTCCCACGCTGCGAGCGCTGCAAGCTCATAACTGCGGGCGGCCACGGGCTGCAATGTCTCATGATCGTGTTGCTGTCCCCATGCAGTCAACCGTTCGCCCTGCCTGACCTGGCACTTGAGAGTCACCTCGATGGCACGTTGCAGTGCTGACTCAAGGCGGTCGCGCAGTTCCGTCTCAAGAAATGCAAAACTCGAATCGCCCTGCACGATGTCGTTCAACAGATGCATGATGCCTGTCATGACCTCATCGTTGAAGGTAATGGCATCCACATCCGACCCGCGCCACCCACCACTTTCATGCTGGGACTCCAGGATAAAGTGAAGTCCCCGAAGCACTGCTTCACAGTAGAGCGGCTCCGGACTCAGTTCGTTCGCGCGCGCCAGAAAGCGAATCTGGGAATAGGTATTGCGGTTGTCGAAGGAACTCTCCCATCGATGATCTGGCATTTGCACTTTCAGGAATTCCGGTTCCAGTTTTCCCAACCAATCAATATTTTTGGGCCAGCCTCCATCTGGATTCTGAAACTTGAGCAACTGCTGGGCAATACCCTGAATGTCGGAAGGGGGGATGCGCTCGTAATCCCGAACCGGACTGAAGATTGCCCAGTGTTCAATACCGTCAATAAACAGCGTCAGGTCAATGGGTTCGTCCTCCGATGCAACCCACGATTCCATCTCTTCACCCTGGATCGGACTGGCCAATCCACCCAGCGTGAAAAGCAAAACGAATCGCAGACAAACCTGAACGAAGGATCGTCGCACGGACAATCCCGATGCCGAATGGTGGTGAAATCTCGGAGCCAAGGTGGGGATTTTTGAGTTGGTCATCAGACTGAATCCATCATAACGTGTGCCACAATCTTTTTTGTTTGCCCGTGAAGAGGCAAGGATTTCCCGATTCGAACCCCTCGTTATCGCGCACTCATACTTTTACCGCCCCCGCCATGTCGCTCCATATTTCGAGCCTACCCTACCTGTCCCACATGGGCAGTATTCCGTGTCGCACGGCCTGGGTGTGCATGCTGCTGTGGGCGGGAGCTTGTGCCAGCGCAGGGGCAAAGGATCTCGCACAATACGGCGTACGGCACTACAACCGAGAAGATGGTATTGCGGCATCCTCGATTCTGGAGATTCTGCAGACCCAGCAGGGCTACCTGTGGATGGGAACCTACGATGGACTCACCCGCTTCAATGGCGTGGAATTCCGGGTGTTCAACCGGGCCAATACCCCGACCCTGCACGGCAATAACATCACCTGCCTGCTTGAGGGAAAAGATGGCACACTTTGGCTGGGCACACTCGGCAAGGGAATCCAGGGATTTCTCGATCCCGATCTTCAGCACATCAGGCCACGCTCCTTCATGGGCAATGTCACTGTCAACGATATTGAGCAGGACGCTCATGGGCGGATTTATGCTGCCACACGGGAGGGTCTCTATGTGCATGAAGATGAGGCATGGAGGCGCTGTGATGTGCAACTGCCTTCCCGTCAAACTACCAGTATTGATGCGATTGAAATCGATGAAAACAATCATGTCCTGTTTGCCACCCAACAGGGTATTTTCAGGTGGGATGGAACACAGGCATCCCCGTTGGATTCACGCCTTCCATCCGACCTGCGCGTTCAGGGATTTCTCTACCAAAAGGACAGGGGCCTGTGGTTTGGAACCTTTGAAGCAGGACTCTATCACTATCATGAGGGGAAGATTCGGCATTACCAAACCGAAGACGGGTTGTTGCACAACCATGTCGGAGATCTGAACTTTGACTCCGACGGCAACCTGTGGATGGGGGTGCGTGGTGGAGTTTCGGTCTTGCGAAACGGAACATTCTCCCACTTCGCCATGCGCGGAAAGATGGTGTATTCCCTGCACCATGACCGGGAGGGGGGAATCTGGGTCGGAACCTACCTGCATGGACTCTATCGACTCGGAAATACGCGATTCTCCGCTTACACCCACGTGGATCCGCTTGAGGTCTCCATCATCGGACGCGCCCTCATCGAATTTCAGGGAAAGCTGCTCATCGGCACAAATCTCGGGATCTATGAACTGCACAATGGATACCTTCACCCGTCGAAGTCCTTTCCGATGCTCGACGATGTCATGATTCGTTCCATGAAACCTGCTTCGGATGGAGGACTGTGGATCGGTACTCACACCAATGGTGTGTTCAAGCTGAACCCGGACGGAGAAACCATCGCTTACGGCATTGAACAGGGATTACAGTCACGTACCAACCGCTGCGTGATCGAAGCCAGTGACGGGCGGGTGTGGATTGCCGGAAACAGCGGCTTACAGGTGTTGGACAAGGGGAAAATCCATAGCGTGCCGGAACTCCAAGGGTTCCCCATCCTTTCCCTGCATGAACTCAGCGGTGGTCGCATCGCTGTGGCAACCGATGGAAATGGGCTGTTCATTTTGCATTCGGATACAGTGCAACACCTCAGCAAGGCTGATGGACTGAATTCCAATGTGGTGTTCTATGTGCACGAGGATGAGCAGGGATCATTGTGGATTACCACTTCAGAAGCGGGAATTTCCTACATTGAGCAGGATCAACTCTATCGGCTCACCCTGCAGGATGGAATGCCCCAGGATGCCATCTTTTATATCCTTGAAGACAAGCACAGTCACTTCTGGATCGCCTGCAATTCCGGGATCTATCGCTTTGAGAAAGAAGCACTGCGTGCCCGTGCCAAGGCAGAAGCCGCAATCCCCTCCTCACTTCATTTTGATCGCATGGACGGCATCACCGCAGGTGGAGTCACAGGGGTTGCTCATGGCTACACCGATTCGAAGGGAGAGCTGTGGTTTCCCGCAACAGAGGGTGTGGTTTCAGTAAATCCCAACACCGACGAAGCCCCCACTCCTGCACCTACCGCAATCATCGAATCTTTTTCAACGGAGTCCGCAACTTTTGACCTGTATGATTCCTCACCCGTTCAAGTGGCTCCCGGTACCCAGCGCTTTACGTTCAGATTCGTGGGCATGCGCTTTGACGCAAGCGACAATGTGCGCTATCGCGTTAAGCTGGAAGGCTACGATCCGGAATTTCAGGAGATTCAGGGGCGTCGGGAAATCGCCTACACCAACCTACCCCCAGGAACCTATCGCTTTGTCGTGAACGCTGGCATTCAGGGAGGAGCCTGGAGTGAGCAGAGCGATTCCATCTCATTTGTACTCAAACCCCGATTCTACCAGCTTCCTTTATTTCAGGTCATGGCAGTGCTCTCCGCATTCGCATTGATCTACGGAATCATTCGCATTCGTGTGGCACGCTCCCAAATGCGCCAACGCCAGTTGAGTGAGCAGGTCGAACAGCGAACTGCTGAACTGCGCAGTGCCATGGACAAGGCTGAACAGGCCAACCACAGCAAAAGCCTTTTCCTTGCATCTGTGAGTCACGAAGTTCGCAATCCCATGAACGGAATTCTGGGAATCACAGAGTTGCTGCTCGAGGACGAGCTGAGTCCCGATCAGCGCCGAAAGCTCGAGATCGTTCAGAGCAGTGCGCGCTCCCTGCTCACGATCCTGAATGACCTGCTCGATTATTCAAAACTCGATTCGGACAAGCTTACGCTGGAGTCCATCCCCTTTCAGATCCGCTCCATCGTGGACGAAACCCTTGCACTGCAAGAGGCTGGCATTCGGGAAAAGCAACTCACCATCCACGTTGATCTCGACAATAATCTTCCCGAGACCGTCGTGGGAGACCCGCTTCGCCATCGCCAGGTGTTGCACAATCTCATTTCGAACGCTGTCAAATTCACCGAACATGGCAGCATCACAATCTGTGCAAAGGTTGAGTCGACTGCACCCGGATCGATACTCGTGAAGTTTTCGGTATCGGACACGGGCATTGGAATTTCTCACGACGTTCAGCAGCGGCTGTTTCAGGTCTATCAGCAAGCAGAAGACTCCACCGCACGCACCTATGGTGGAACGGGTCTTGGCCTTGCCATCTGCCGAAGTCTCGTCGAACGAATGGGCGGAACCATTCACGTCGACAGTGATGTCGGCAAAGGCGCTACATTCACCTTCACGTCGCGGTTGGCACTTTCTTGCGACTCAACCCCACTTCCCATCCCGCAGAATCACCCCGATTCTGAAACAGCAGTTTTGCCCCAGTCAGCATCCGGGTTGAGGTTGAAGGTGCTCGTCGTGGATGACGAGAAACTCAATCTGGAAATCGCACGGGCCATCTTTGCCAAATTCGGATATTCGATCCACACGGCACTGGGTGCAGAAGCAGCCATTCAAGTCCTTCAATCCGATTGCTTTGACTTGCTTTTCGTGGACTATCGCATGCCCGACATGGACGGTGCCACACTGGCTCAGAACATTCGCTCCCGTCGCATCCCTTCCCAAAACCCATCCCTGGGCATTGTGGCCATCACTGGCGCAACTGCACATTCCGAACGCGACCATCTGCGGGAATCCGGCATCGACCACATACTCGAAAAACCCCTGATTCCATCCCACTTGCTACCCATTTTACAGGATTGTCTCAATCGCAAACGCAGCGAAGTCTGAGTCCATCTCAAACTGCACTTCCCACAGGGTCAGTTGACAAAGTGAAGTGTTCACCAAAGGTTGATGCTCATCATGCAAGGCACCCCACCGCCCCCCGTCTGGTACTGCAAGGGCTGCAACCTGCCCCACATCCGATTTCAATTGATTCCCGGTGCATCCGCCCGGTGCGGGCGCTGCGGCACACATCTGTTTGTCACACCGCGCACAGGTCCCAACGTTGGCCTCGCCTGGGCTTGCTGCGCTCTGATCTGTTTTGCCGCCTCACTCTGGCTTCCTTTTCTGGAGGTTACACGTTTCAACGATACGCGCGGGATCGGAGTATCTGGAATCCTGCACGGACTCTCCCGCTCGGGAATGCAGCCAGTGGGCCTGCTTTCACTCATCCTCATCTACTGGCTACCGCTCCTGACTTCGGTAGCATTGATTGCGGTGAATCTGCATGTGCTCAACCACCTGAAACTTCCTGGAGCAAAATTACTGCTGCAGTTGCTGGTTTGGGCAAAATCATGGGCCATGCCCGAGGTTTATTTGCTGTCGGTCACTGTCGCCTACATCAAAATCCGGGATCTCGTCGAAATCCGGGTGGAATCCGGACTGTGGTTGTTTGCCGCAGCTACCGTTGCTTTGCTTGCAGCCCTGCAACGGGTTGAACGGGATGACTTGCCCAATCGTGTCCAGTGTCCCCACCCCGAACTTCGGGCGCGATCCAACCGCAGCTGTTTGGCCCTGCTCATCGCTGCAGCACTCCTGCTCGTGCCCGCCAACGCCCTGCCCATGTTAGAGATGCGTTTGCCGGGGCAACACCAGTCCCAAACCCTGATCGGCGGTGTGCTCACACTATTCGATCACGGGATGTTTGGAATCGCCCTGGTTGTATTTATCGCCAGCCTGGTTGTCCCTTTTGCAAAAATTGTAGGATTGCTCTGGTTGCTGAGAGCAGCGCAACAAGGTCGGGGGACGCGAAGCAACATGCAGCTTCACCGCATCCTCGCATTCATTGGCCGATGGTCGATGCTTGATGTTTTTCTGGTTGCCCTGCTTGGCGCACTCATTCAGTTCGGCAGCATTGCCACTTTGCTGCCCGGTGCTGCGACACCTGCCTTTGCCACAGCTGTCATCCTCACCGCCATAGCCGTCGATCATTTTGATACCCGCAACCTTTGGACAGGTTCTGCCCCCTGAGAAACAGGGAGTCCCGCAACTTGGCTGCTCTGTCACTTTTCCACTTCGACTTCACCCACTACCCCATCCCTGATATCATGAAGCATTCTCCGTTTCCATCTCCCGAAATCGTCACTGCAAAAGCATCATGGCTCATCTGGATCGTCCCCGTGGTTGCGCTGTGCATCAGTGCCTACCTGCTCTTGGAGGAATTCGGTAACCGCGGACCCTTGATCAGCATCCGATTTCAGGATGGTTCCGGACTTGAAGCCAACCAAACCCGCCTGCTGAGTCGCGGCGTGACGGTCGGGAGGGTTGAGCGAATTGCCCTCACGGAAAATCTGAGCGAAGTGCGTGTCGATGTTCGCCTGGATAAATCGATGCGTTCACTTGCTGCTGAAAACAGTCGTTTCTGGGTGGTTCGACCCGAAATCAGCATGAGCGGCATTCAGGGTCTGGAAACCTTGATGAGCGGCCCCTACATCTATGTGGATCCGGGTGAAGGTGCATTCCAAAGCGAATTCAAAGGTCTCGATTCACCCCCACAAAACTCACATTCCTCGTTCGAATACCGACTGCGGGCGGATCGTCGCATCAGCGCTCATCCCGGCGTTCCCGTGCTGTTCAGAGGACTTCCGGTCGGTTCGGTCACACAAGTCGATCTCAGCAACGATGCATCGGAGGTGTGGGTCACCATTCGCATTGAACCCGACCACGGCCATCTGGTGCGGCCCGAAAGCCGTTTCTGGGATGCGGGCGGGGTCAACCTGCAGGTCAATTTGCTCGGAGCAAAGCTGAGAACCGGCTCCATGGAATCCCTGCTTGCAGGAGCCATCGAATTTGCAACTCCACCGGAAGCCGCAAACTCCCCCATCGCAAGCCCGGGAAGCCTCTTCGTCCTGCACACCGAAGCGGAAGAAAAGTGGCTGAAGTGGAAAGCCATCCTGCCTCCAGAGTCCGAATCCGGCAAAGTCGACCTCCCCAACGATCCGTCCACATAATCCTCGCAGTCTTCGCCATTTTCTGAAGCGCCGTCTTCAGCTTCCGGACCCTTCGAGTTGAAACACACCACAGATTCAACTGTATTGCGGTGTGCACTCTGATATTTTCCAGTGGATCCAGGAACATGATACCGCATTGACAGCACTGAGCTTCGGCAGCCTGCTCATGTTCCTCGCTTCGCTTGCTTTGATTCCCATCATCCTCATTCGCCTTCCGTCCGACTACTTCACCCGCCAATCCCCCACGCGAGTCCGGGAACACCCCGTTTTATTCCTGATCCGCGTGATCCTGCAAAACCTGCTCGGAGTGGCACTGCTGCTCGCAGGAATCCTGATGCTGGTCCTGCCTGGGCAGGGCCTGCTCACCATCCTGCTGGGAATCAGTCTCATCCACTTTCCGCGCAAGCGCCAACTGGTGCAGCGTCTGATCCGGATGCGGCGCATTCACCGCTCGATCAACTGGATCCGCTCGCGCTATGGGGTCGCCCCCATCGAAGTTCCGGAGCGCAATCCCGTCTGTCAGAACCATCCAACTCGGGGCACGTGAAGCAACCCGAAACCGCATCCGATCACCCTTCCTTAATCAAATAGGGTCCCCATCCGCGCTCAAAAAATTCGCGCTGCACCTCCGCATTCAGCTCAACGGGCTGGGCATGCACTCGAAATCCACCTTCTTCCGGTGTGACCACCAGCTTCTCCCGTCGGTCTTTTTCCTGCTCCTCCCGGAATCGAAAACGGGACAAATCCACAGCCTTGGCCTCGGGGCATTGCGTGCCCTGTTCCGTGCAGATTGCCCTTGCTCCACGGCTTCCACCCCCATGTTCTATGTAGAACTGCAATGCCGTCAGCACCGCTTCCGAAACCCGCGTCATCTGCCTCCAGCGGAACGCCCGGCTCACCTGAGTTGGAGAACTCACATGAATGCCATGTTGTTCGACCCGTTCGCGCAGCTGGCGAGCAGCGTTGAGAGCTTCACGAACATCATCCTGGTAACAAAGGATGCCCGCATGCTCGCTCATGCGTTCCTGTATCTCCAGTTGCACCTCCTTGATTTTGAGGCCCTCTGCATTGCCCACAAAGGCTTCAGCCTCTTCAAGAAAACGAACCATTTGATCGGAGAATGTGCTCACTTCGCAATGACGGGCTTGCCGGTGCAATCGAGAACGTTTGATGGCCACCGCAACGCGTTTTCCAAACACTTGCCCCGAATTCAGTGCAGCCCCGCCCGGACGGGTCACACCGTGGCTTCCCGCCGCCTCCCCGATCGCATAACAACCGGACAGTGTTGTCTGCCCCCAATCATCGATCAGGATACCTCCATTCATGTGCTGGTTGTTCATCGTGAACTCGAGAGGTTCGCTCGCCAGATCCGTGCCGTGCATGCGGTAGAGTTCAATTGCCAGCGGATTCATGCGCCGCAATCGGTCAATGGGCAGTTCCTGTAGCGCATCATTGTTTTCGAGATAGGCTCGAACGTCCGGATCGAGATCATCGAGGGAAAACGATTCTCCATCATTCACGGGTTCCGGATTTCTCAGGAAATCCAAATACACTTTGCGTCCCGCTTTGGTCTCCAGAAACACCGCCAGATCAAAGAGACTCGATCCATAGTCGAGCATTCGCGTTGAGTGAAAGGGCCACTGGTAACCTTTGCGGAAGGTATTGGAAACCATCTCACGCGTTGTGCGATAATACTTTGCTAAAAACGGAATCTCATTGCCCTGCTCATCCACCGAATAAACCCGTGGCATCACCTGCACATAGGTTCCGGAAAGGTTCCACGGAAATGTGCTGCGCGGCGTCCCGATGCCAAACTGGGATTCCGTAAGATTGCACAGGGACAAGCCTGCATCAATTGCCAGCCCCAGCCCCCCATAGCAGTGGTGTGGGTAAACGCTGTCCCGGTACAGCTCCCCCGGCCCTCCGGTCGCAATCACCACATCTTCACATGCCACAAAAATCACACCATAGGCATTGCGGGTTTCCGAACGGTGGATTGCCAGCACACCTGCGACGCGTTCAGTGCCCTCAGAGCGTTCTTTCACGATGCGAATGGCACTGGAACTCGGAAGGATGCGAACGCCCAGATTGAGGGCCTCTTCGAACAGCACCTTTACCATCAGTTTTGAGGTCCGGGGACCACAGCTCGTCGCCCGTCCCGCCTCATCGTGATCGGTCTGGTACCTCAAAATCGCCCCCCGATCATCGTGGGGCAAGGGCAACCCCATGAATTGCAATCCCCCAATGGCATCGATCGAACCCACCGCCTCCACATACGCCGTCGAAAAATCCATCGCACCGCCGGAGCACAGTCCTTTTGCATATTCCACAAAGTTGTCTCCCTTGTAATCGGTGCTGGCCGTGTAAAGGGTCTGTTTGTCCGATCCCGAACAGGCAGAGGTTCCCGCAAACAGGCCGGTACTCATCACCATCACATCGATGGCCCGGCGTTTCAGCTCCACTGCTGCGCGCATGCCCGCAGCCCCACTGCCGATCACCAGCGATTCGCAGCGATAGACCGGGATGCACGCATTCCCAGCCTGCACAACCTCGGAGCTAGGTGCCATGCCCTTGACTTTCGGCATCTCAAAACGGGTCAATCGATCCAGAATATCCTGTGGAATCGCAGCAAATCCCTGCTTGGCAATATCTTCAGTTGTCATGTTGAATCATAGAAACAAAGAAACCCTGAGATTTCCAGCCCACGCCATCTCTGATCAACGGAATTGTGGTATGACAGTAGGATTCCGGTGGAAGTGTAAGGGGCAAGTGGGAGCCACTGCTCAAGCTCAAAACTGGGTTAACGGGTCCCATGTTCGCCACGGACATCGTCAGTTTCCAACGCATGTCCGTCAGCTTCACTGAAGTGCGTGCTTGCCCACGCAACGTTCCTGTCTCTAGGATAATGCAGTATCTTCATGCTCTGCGAACACCGCAACATCCACTCTCATATTCAACGTTCTACCACTATGAAACCGATCACTTCAGCACTGCTCCCCCTTCTTCTCAGTTTCCTGTTGCTGCAAACGCTCTCCGCAAATCTCACCGATTCCATGATCGAAAAGTGGATGCGTGCCTATCCCACTGTCGAAGCATGGATGGAAGCCAATGAAGATGTGCTTGATCCGTTGATGGACACCGACGAAGCCGAGATGATGAGCCTCGACCAGCTCATGCTATCGGGATTCAAGGCCATGCAAAGCCATCCGATCTATCAGGAATTCAAAAAGGTCATCAAACCGCTCGGTTACAGCAATGATGCTGATTTCATCCACGATACCGTCGCCATTTTCAAAGCGTTTACCGCTATCAGTGTCAAAGAGGAGATGAATGAAATGGGAGGGTTTGACCTCTCCGCTCTGCAATCCCAACTGAAGGAAATCGATCAGATGCAGGGGCTGAGTGCAGATCAAAAGGCGATGATGAAACAACAGCTTCAGTCCGCAATGGGTCAGATGGGAGCCTTTCTGGAATCCGTCCAATCCGTGAGCGAATCGGACATCCAAACCCTGATGCCCTACTTTGACCAAATCGCTGCCCTTTTTGACAGCGAAAGCGAAGACTGAGCACCGCATCAGCCCGGCGAATAAGTCCGCTCACATTCACACACCCACCTGAAGCTTCGGTTTCCGGTGATTCATCGCGCTTGGCATCAGGCCAGTGACGCCCTGTGCTCACAATGCACTTGCCAAAGTCCCGCCTTTTTCGAAAAGCTCCGCACCTACGATCATCATGAGCAAAACCCTGACATTTGCAGTACTACCCGGTGACTACATCGGCCCCGAAGTAATGGAAGTCGCGCTAGACGTGCTTCAGGCAGCCACCACGGCGCATGGCATCACGCTCGACTACGACATTGCACCCGTTGGAGGTGCGGGTATCGATGCCCATGGTTCAGCGCTTCCGGATACAACCCTTGAGCTGTGCAAACGCTCCGACGCCATTCTCTTTGGTTCGGTCGGCGGTCCCAAGTGGGAATCCCTGCCTCCAAAGGAACAACCCGAGCGTGCTGCGCTGCTTCCGCTTCGCAAAGCATTCAGTCTCTTTGCCAATATTCGCCCCGGCCTGCTCTTCAAGGAACTCACCGATGCTTCACCGCTCAAGACTGAGCGCATCCCCGAAGGCATTGACATTGTATGCATCCGCGAACTGACCGGCGGCATCTATTTTGGACAACCCAAGGGAACGGAACAGCTCAGCGACGGCCGCAAACGTGCAGTGGATACCATGGTCTACAGCACCGATGAGATCGAACGCATCGCAGAGGTCGCTGCTCTTACCGCAAAGGGGCGAAGTGGCCGGGTATGCTCAGTCGACAAGGCCAATGTGCTCGAAACTTCCGTGCTTTGGCGTCAGACCGTCACAGATTATTTCCGCAATCATCATCCCGACATCCAACTCAGTCACATGTATGTGGACAACGCGGCGATGCAGCTCGCCCGCGATCCCAATCAGTTTGATGTGCTGTTTACCGAAAACATGTTTGGCGATATTCTCAGTGATGAGATGGCGGTGATTTGTGGCAGTCTTGGCATGATGTCGTCTGCATCGCTCGGTACCCTGCAAAACAGCCATGGACTTCCCTATGGACTCTACGAGCCAGCTGGTGGTACCGCACCCGATATCGCGGGCAAGGGCATCGCCAATCCCTGTGCTCAAATCCTGTCTGCTGCCATGATGCTGGAGTATTCGTTTCAGGAAACCGAGATCGCCAATCGCATGCGTGCGGCAGTGAAGTCCACCGTGCAGGATGGCATTCGCACAGGTGATATCGCATTCGGGAAAACTCCCGTCAACACCCGCGAGATGGCCAAGGCAATCAAACAACGCCTCTGAGCGTTACCAAGAACAGAATCAACGCTGAAATCCCGGCTCTCACAGGTCGCATGTTGCAGCATTTCATAAAGATGCCTGACGATTTTCCTGATTTGTAGGCCGTTAACACAAAGCTTGCCTACCGATTTCAATCGAGGATCGGCTCAGTTGCAGGAAACACCTGAGTAAAATCCGGCAAAGATTCGTCCGTAAAAACCGCCACTTTTCGATTACCTAAATTTAGGTAGGAAGTTAAAGAGACTTATCTATATGAAAATTAAGAGCTTACAAATTTACAATTGGTCTTCAGAAAAAAACTTCTGATTTTTGATACTTTTTCATTGAAATCAGCACGAATTCGTGGATGGTTATCAATGAGGTTGGACGCATCATAGTGGTTGGAGGACCCAGATGCGTGCAAAGGAGGTGCCCTTTAAAAGGCACCCCATTGGAGGACGAGCGGGGCCTGAGGAACCCCGCTCACTCTATGTACGGACCTTGCGTTCGTTCCACACTTTGCAAAAAACCACCATCGTGAAGTACGGCAATCATCCCTGGCGGATTTCCCGATCCATCGGAGCGTTTTGAGTTCGGCATCTGCCGAACGGTGTGTTGTCAAATCCTGAGTACAGGATCTGAAACAATCATTCGCATAAGTTTGAAACAGAGTATCGACTACACCTGTCGCTCCCGTTCGGGATCCCACCGGATCTCATGTCCACTGCGGGCAGCCTCTGCAAGCAACAGGCAAACCGTGTTGGAGCGGTGCGATACTTCGGCGGATGACACCGGTTGCTTTCGGGATTTCACAGCATTGAGAAAATCTTCGTAGTGATTCTTGCTGACCTGAAGGATTTCCTGGCCCGGTTCCGGTTCCCAGCGCAGGATTTCACGATCATGCGCCTCAAAGCCACCTCTCACCACATCCAACCAACCTTCGCTCCCAAAAAAGCGCACACCCGGTCGCCGCACATCGCCCGCATCCAGACTGAGCAACTCCATGCGCAACCCATCGGCATAAGTAAACTCCCCTTCAATGCGAGTGTGCACGTTCCAGATTCCGCGATCTTCATAGGTTGATTTCGCGCGGACCGAAACTGGACCCGTGAACTCCCGGCCACTTCCCCAGAGCGCGATATCAATCATGTGTGACCCCCAGTTGGTAATCATGCCGTGGCAAAATTCCTCCACCTGCATCCAACCCGGACGCGAGAAGTCAGCCTGGGGATGAACCCGTTTTTCAGTGTAAGGAAGGTGTTTCCGCTGTCCCAACCACCGCTCATAGTCGAGCTTTTCCGGTACCGGCATCGCTTCAAAGGTCGCACTTCCGTGGTCCTGCGGCAGTCGGATCTCCACCCGCTCCAGCGTTCCGATTTTGCCTTGCCGCACGAGTTCGCAAACCCTTCGGAAATATAAACTGGATCGCTGCTGCGTGCCCGACTGAAAGACCGCACGTTTCCGCTCGACCCTTCGAACCAGTTCTCTTCCTTCTTCAATCGTGAAGGTGATCGGTTTTTCAAGGTAGAGATCACAACCCGCATCCACCACATCCAGCGCAACAGCGGTATGGTTGTGGTCCGCTACCGCGACCACGCAGGCATCCACATTTCGCTGTCGCAGCAATTGCTCGGGGTAGGAATACACCGAAATTTCCTGCGCGATGCCTTGCTCGGCATATTTCTCCAGGATGAAATCCCGAGCCAGTTCAGCCCGCCGAAGGTCCACATCACACACGGCAACATAGCGCACGTGTTCCGGATCTGCCACTCCCAGAAAATTGGTTGTGAGATCGCGCCCCTGTCGACCACAGCCAATCAGTGCGAGTCCGGTTCGACCATCGTTGAAAGCACGCGCACAGCCTGCGAGCGAAGCACTCGCGCAGGCTGCCGCTGAGATCCTGAGAAAATCGCGTCGCTCCATCTTATTCCAGTTCCCAACCAGGTTCATAGCTGCGGGACCAATACTCCTGCATCACCTGATTGTTATAAAAATGCCCATCCGACGGATTCACTTTGAGCAATTTTCCATCCAGCCGGGCAGATACGTTGGCATAGTGACACAAGTGCGTGGAATACGCACCCTCATCAATGGGTCCATTCAATTTGGCCTTTCCCTGCATCGCATCAAAGAAATTTTTCACATGAAGCGTGGTCATGTCTCCTCCGCCTCCCAGAGCGGTTCCTGCCTCATTTCCCGCGCCCATGCGCTCGAGCTTCAGCTTGCTGCTCCGGTCAAAGAGTCGAAACCCGTCACGATTCACAAACACACTGCCTTCGGTACCGTAAATGATGGTTCCACGATCCGAACCATAGGTCAGATAGCGCTGCCGGCTGCGACCGTCCCAGCGGATCCGGCGCTGTTCCTCAAACAGAAACTGCACATCCATGGTATCATACATTTCCCAGCCATCATCAGGCCAGTGACGCTTCAGCGCCAGCGCCGAAACGGACGAAGGATAGCGCACCTGCAATGCCCAGCGTGCAACATCCAGCTCGTGAGTCGCATTGTTGCCGGTCTCCGCCGTGCCCCAGTGCCAGAACCAGTGCCAGTTGTAGTCTTCAACCACATCGAGAAACTCGCGGCGCGGCGCAGGTCCCTGAAACAATTCCCAGTTGAGGTGAGCTGGTGCAGGCATCACTTCCGGTTGCTTGAGTTGATCCCGGTTGTTGCTGTAAAATGCAGTGGCTTCGTACACCTCACCAATCTCACCGGCATGAATGCGCTGCATTGCTTCGATGGTCTCGGGCGAGGACCGTTGCTGGGTTCCGATCTGGATCAGCGGCTCATACTTCTGGCTCCACTCGATCAGCAGCTCATCCTCACGAAGATTGTGGCTGCAGGGTTTTTCCACATAGACGTGCTTTCCATGCTCGAGCGCCATCTTCGTCGCTGCAGCGTGCCAGTGGTCTGGCAACAGGATGAACACCGCATCCACATCATCCGCCGCGATGACCTCGCGCAGATCCTGACTGGTCTTGGGCGCATAGCCCAACTTTGCCTTGGATTTTTGAAGGCCCGCTTCGAGCACCTTCGCATTCACATCGCACAACCAGGTCACCCGCACGCCGGGCAGATTTGCAAAGGAATCGATCACTCCATCATAGCGACGGTAGGTACCCAGCACTGCAATCTGGATCGTGCCGTTGGATCCACGCGCAGCTGCATAGCTCTTGGCAGAGAAGGTAGCGGTCGACGCTGCAGCCAGTGCCACGCCCATTCCGGCCTGTTTCACAAAAGTTCGTCGGGGGATAGTTGTATTCATATTATTATAAGGGGATTAAGAATGGATGAAAAAATGGAAACTCAGCTTACAGCTCGCGAATCTTAATACTGTGAAAATGCACTTCGTCACCGTGGTCCTGGAGAAGAATGCGCCCTTCCGGGGCGAGTCCAAAGGCTTCCCATTCGTTGTATTTGCTTCGCTCTACCAAGGCATGGTACAATTCTGATCCGCGCTCATATTCGACAACCCGGCAATCGTTGAGCCAATGCTCTACACGCCCGTCTGGGAATACCACCAGGCGCGCATGGTGCCACTGCCCCGCATCGCGGGGAACCTCGCGGTGGGCGACCACTTTCCGCGAGGGGATCAGGTCATACAGTGAGGCCAGCGTGCGATTGCCAGCAGCCCCCTGGGTGGCGTCCTCATGCCGCTTGTCATCGAGCAACTGGTATTCCAGTCCGATCGCCGATCCTTTGCCCACTTTCATGCCATAGGCTTCGGTCACAAAATACTTGATCCCGCTGTTGGCCCCTTCGGTCAGGAAAAAATCGAGCTGCAACTCAAACGCCCCGTAAGTGGCTTCGGTGACGATATCACCGGCAAACTGACTCTCCCCTCCTCCGGAGGACTCGATCACGAGCGTTCCATCACGCACCACCCATCCCTTGTCCGGAAAAACCGTGTCGTGGGCACGGCGCCAACCCTGAGTCGATTTTCCGTCCCAGAGCAGCGACCATCCCTGCGCCGCTTCAGCGGGACTGATCGAATTCGGAACAAAATTCCGCACAAGCACTTCGGGATCCAGTGCGGAGGGTGAAAGATCTTCGGTCTGGATCCGAATGTTGCGCCAAAAAATCCGTTGTCCTACATCCTCCGGTGAATAGATCGAATGCACCTGCAGTGCGATGAATCCACGCGCTGTCATCGAATCCACAACATGCGACATTTCAATCCCGTTGATCCACACCCGAAGGCTGTCCCCAATGGCCTCGATTCGAAAGCGATTCCACCGTCCATACTGGTAGGCTGACTTGCGTTCGGGCTGGTTTTCCGGCCGGTAGAGCCACCCCCGACGCGCTTCATCGTAGATTCCACCACTCCAGGCCCGCTCGGAAGGATCGATCTCGCACTGGTAACCATGCACCCTTCCATCCCGGTAATCCGGAGAACTCAGGCTGCGAAACTGAACCCCGCTGTTGCTCTTGCCCTCCTGCTTCACATCAAACTCGAGAATAAAATCGGAAAACTCCGATTCGGTGCAAAGGAACGAGTTCGGGGTATCTGCGACCGTTGTTCCCACGATGCAGCCATCAACAACCGCATAGGTCGCCTCTCCTCCACGTTGCACCCAACCGTCGAGGCTCTTGCCATCAAAGAGCGGTTTCCACGATGCAGCGGAAAGAAGTGAGGGAACAAGCACGATGCTCAGTAGGATGAAGAAACGTTTGATTCTCATGGGATAAGGGGGTTCAGGTTGATGCCAATGCAATGGCGTGTTTCATTCCTATCAGCCGATGTTTGGAGAATTCCCGATTTTTTTCTGATTTTTTTCTGATTTTTTCAGGAAATTACCTCAAATTGGCTGAAACCTTGAAACAACGCACTTTAACCGATGAAGCAGGATTCTGACAGCCAATTTGTAAGATTCTTGAGCCAATCCCATTCCGCGCTCTACTCCTACATCTATTCACTGCATCCCCACGCCGCCGATGTCGACGACATCCTGCAGGAAACCTCAGCCAGTCTCTGGAAACGTTTTGATGAGTTTGACCCACTCAAAGGGGACTTTCTCCCATGGGCGTTCCGCTTCGCCTACTTCGAGGTGCTGCGTTTTCGCAAACAGCGCACTCGCAGCCGAATGATCTTTGATGAATCCCTGCTCGAGCAACTCTCAGATACCCTGCACCAGGAATCGGAAGTGTTGAACCGTCGAAACCGATTTCTGCAATCCTGCATCTCACGTCTGCCTGACCGGGACCAGGCCCTGCTGACCTGTCGCTATGGTTCGGATTCCAATGTCGTTTCATTTGCAAGGCACCACAAGCTTCCGGTCAAACACCTGTACCGCGAACTCGAACGCATCCGCTTGCTGTTGTTTCGCTGCGTCGACCGGCAGCTCAACCGTTTGGGGGATCACGTATGAACCGGATTGAACGTGATCAACTTCTGCGACTGATCTCCCGTCAGATCGAACAGCGCATCTCAGAATCCGAGGCAATCCAGCTGCAGGATGCACTGCGAAAGAGTGAAGTCGCCCGGCGTCTCTATGTGCAGATGATGCACCAGGAGGCAGAGCTGCTGCAGAACGCTGCAAGGTTCTCCACTCCCGACGCTTCCCTTTCCCCCACGCTGCGGGTGGACTGGAAACATCGCTGGTTCGCCATTGCTTTGGCAGCCTGCGTCGCCTTGATTGCCTCCGCAGTCTCCGTTCACCTTTGGAATACGGTGCCAGACTCTGATCAACCCGCCGTTGCTGCCTTGCGTCGCGCTCACGATTCCCAGGTGAAATTACTGCACTCCGGACACCATCGCCTGCAATCCGGCACCTACACCATCGATTTTTTCTCCGGTGCCCAACTCCAGATGCAGGGTCCCGCTTCCTTCCACATACATGATGAGATGCACATCGAGGTGGAACGCGGCTCCATGGTCGCAAATGTCACAAAGGATGCACGCGGATTTCGCATCACTTCTCCCGGTGCTTCCTTTGTGGATCTGGGAACGGAATTCGCCCTGAGCATTGCACCCGATGACGCCCAACTGAAAGTATTTCGAGGCCAGGTCCTCGCCAATACCACCAACCCCAAAGGCTCCACAGAGCGCAGTCTGCTCGTCGAACCGGGTCCCGTTTTGCGATACGACGGCAATCAGGGGCGCTACCACTCCCTGCCCGGTGATCATCGTGACTTCGACACCTTCCACTTTCACAGCACGGCACCTCTCAACAAGATGGAGGCCTATCAGAAATCCATCTTTCACTCCTCTCCCACATTCTACTGGGACTTTCAGGAGAGTGAACCCGGTTCCTTTCCCGACCAGATCCAGGGTCGGCTGCTTCGCGCCAGCGGAAGCCAGATTCAGCGCTCAGCACACTCGGACAATCAGGCCGTCCGCTTTCTTCCCGATGAAGCCTTCCATATGCTGGAGCTGCAAGGCTTACTGCCATTCGAAAGCAATCAGCCCTTTTCCATCGAATTCCTGTTTTGCAGTGACCAGCTGCGCCGCTCTTCCCTGCTCGCCATGTTTGTTCCGGATTCTGTCACGTCAACGGGCAGTTCCGACCACTTCATCCTGATTGAAATCATGTCCCGTCAAGACGTGTTTTCCCATGCTCCCGGCGTGCTTCGCAGCACCTACCGACCCAAGCCCAGCGCCAATGCCATGGATGGGATCAACGCGTTTTCACGCACCCAAATCCTTCCGGGTTCCTGGAATCACGTTGCACTCACCTTCGATGGAACTGCCTTGCGCAGTTACCTGAACGGTGAACTGGAAAGCCACATTCACCTGCACAGCGAGGAAATCTCACAGGCGGGGCAATATGCAATGGTGCTCGGCCAAACATCACGCTTCGAGGTGCCCCATATTCCATCCGGCACCTATCGACCGTTTATCGGTTCCATCGATGAGCTGGCGATTTATGATCGCGCACTGAGTGCATCCGAAATCCAGGAACGCCTTGCGCTTATTCCGAAGTGACAGCTCCCTTGCGGGACTTTGAAAGCAGTCCGGCAAACAGGCTCTCGAGCGGAACACCTTTGGTTTCAGGCATCTGCAATCGAATCCAGAGCAGTTGCAGCACCATCATTCCTGCAAAAAATGTAAAGATCTGCCAGGCGGCAAAGGTCGCCACGACAAAGGGAAAAATCAGCGTTATCCCCGCTGCAAAGATCCAGTGCGTTGCAGACCCGAGTGCCTGACCCTCTGCACGATGTCGAGGAGGGAAAATTTCCGAAATGAATACCCAAATCACTGCGCCCTGCCCCACCGCATGCGAGGCAATGAACGCAAAAATGCAGTAGGGAACCATCGCAAAGGTCCCGGAATGAAAAGCCCAGGCACACAAGGTGAGCGAACTGATGTACCCGAGCGAACCCACAACCATCAAGGTGCGGCGCCCCAATCGATCTATCAGCCACAGCCCGACAAAGGTGAATACCAGATTCGTGATGCCGATGCCTGCCGATTGCAGCAGTGCTGCCTGTTCGCCAAGGCCCGTCAACTCGAAGATGCGCGGAGCAAAATAGAGAACGGCATTGATGCCCGAGAGCTGGTTGAAGGCTGCAATGAGAAAGGCCAGACTGATCGGACGTCGCAACGTCGAACTCCAGAACCGACCCCGACTGCCCGCACTTTGCGCAGCATGTTCGATCTCGTTGAGCTTCTCATTCAATTGACCCGAAGCGGCTTCGGGTTCCACTTGCTTCAGGATGTTGAACGCGCCTGTCCGGTCGTTCCGCCGCGTCAACAGCCACCGTGGACTTTCCGGGATGCGCAGGCTGAACACCACATACAGCACGGCTGGCAATGCCTCCACTCCCAGCATCCATCGCCATGAATGCTGCCCCGTCTCACTGAGCCATGCGTTCGACAAGAAGGCGATCAAAATGCCGAGCACGATATTCAACTGAAACATGCCCGTCAGCCGCCCCCGCCACCGTGGCGGTGCTAGTTCTGAAATGTACAGCGGTGCAGCAACGGTGGACACTCCGACTGCTATGCCTCCCAGAAATCGAAACACCATGAACGACAGCACTTCGGGCGCGAGGGCAGAGCCAATTGCGGATACCAGATAAAACACACCGATGCACTCAAGGGTGCGCTTGCGCCCCCATCGCTCCGTCGGAAATCCGCCAAAAACCGCACCGATGACTGTGCCCCACAGGGCCATGCTGACCGCGAGGCCGTGCAGACTCGGACTCAACTGCCAAAGGTTCTGAATCGATTGCTCCGCACCCGAAATCACAACGGTATCGAAGCCAAATAAAAATCCGCCCAGCGCAGCAACCAGCGCGCAGCGAAACACGTAAGCACTCATATCAGTCAGGGGTTGGGGTTCACGTCTTCAGGCTCAATAGCCACCTTAACCCCGCCTGCCACAATCACAAGCCCAGAGTAAAGGTCGCACTCCACTGCGTTGAACCCAGAGTAGAGGGAGCATCCCTGCTCCCTTCCCCAGCACCTAAAAAAACTCAGCCCTTGCGAAACCAATTCCGCCGACGCTGCGCCGCATCCTGCAATGCTGCAATCTGCTGCTGCGCATCCCCGAGCTTGTGCTGCAACTGGTCCCGCAACTCCCGCTCCTGTCGGAGTTCCGATTGCAGGGTCTCGGCCAACATGCGGGCCTGTTCGGATTCTGATCGCAACCGTTCCTGCCGGGCCTTCGCCGATTCCACGATTTTTTCCAACTCCGCAGCATGCGCCTGTTGGCGGGCCACTTCTTCGTGCAGATGTTGTTCACTGGTCTTCAGCTGAGACACTGTCTCCAGCAACTCTGCAACCCGCTGCTGGGTCGCCTGTTTGCTCGTGTGTTCTTCACAAAGGGAACCCAGCACGCCGAGGTCACGGTGCTGCAACAACCACACCTCCAGCAGGAGCGGTTGATCGAGCAGGGAACGGTCCAGCACTGGCAAAAACACATGCCCGTCGTCCGACTCCGAAAAGAGCCGCAGAAATCGCTCATGCGGCAATCGATGCGTTCCTTTGCCTAATGTGAAGGCATCAAAGTCAGAGGGTTCCCCTGCTTCAAACAGGGGCTTTCCAGTTCCCGCGTGCAACAATCGTACCGAGGCGATGTCCACGATCCCCAACGAGGTGGAGGGATCAAGGCGCAACAGGTGAATTCCGGCATCGGGGATGCGATCCAGCAATATGGCGATGCGCGACCAGACACCCTTGGCATATCGCTGCGACCGGATGTTGCGCCCCGCGTAGCCTTGTGCATCCGGAATGTAAACCTCAAACGCATCCCGCACCTGCAATGAGCGTCGATCCCGCTCAGGCTTGGAATCCATCACCGCTTCAAACAGGCAATCGATGTTTGCCTCATACAGTTCGCGGTGGTGTTCAAACAACTTGCGAAACGAATAGAGCATGCGCTTGCGGTCCAGTCCCGCCATACTGCCCTGCGTTTTGCGGTAATAAAAAAGGATTTCGTCGATGCGATGCACGCCAACGCCTTTCGCGATCAAGGCCAGCCAGAAGTCATAGTCTTCCCAGCCATAAATCATATCCGTCTGGTATCCGCCAACTGCCTCCCAATCCTGCTTGCGAAACATCGCTGACGCGAACAGCTGCGGTGACAGCAGAATTCCCGGAAAATCATAGGGTTCGAGCTGCCACTCCCCTTGTTCCTCGCCAAACAATTCGGCCCGGCAATACACAATGCCGATGTGTTGCTGTTGCTCCAGTATCTCGAACGCCTTGCGTGCATAGGTTGCATGAATGCGGTCATCCGAATCCAATGGCAGGATGTACCGCCCCTTTGCCCGCTGAATGCCCTCGTTGCGAGCCGCTGCCAGTCCCTGGTTCTCCGTGCTGATCACTTGCACCCTCGCATCGTCGATTTCTTCAACCATTCGCCGCGTGACCGGATCGGTGGAGCCATCATTCACGACAATCACTTCGACGCCCTCAAGATCCTGCATGAGTGCAGATGCCACAGCTTCCGCCAACCAGATTCCCTGATTATAACAGGGAATGATGATCGATACGTTCACCGTTCCATCCGATTCTGATCCGTTTGCTTGCATTCAGATTGCATCTACTTGAATGAACCCCACCAAACGTCATCAGATCCAGAAAGACAATGCAGAATTTGCCAGGGACAGTGCACGAGGGAAATCCGTCGGCACTCACAGCACGGTGAAGCCGACGGTCCCTGCGATGCTTGTCTATCTCAGTATTCGAGACAAATCGCCCTTAACTGCGCTTTCGCTGCATCCGCTCTGCTTCGTAGCACTTCCTGCCCAAAGGGGTAAGATCCTCTGGAAGGATGTTTCGAAACTCCTGCTCGGTCATTCGCCGATACAGCTCTTTCAGTTCGGTTTCCGTCGGCTCTCCTTCGGGCGACAGATATTGGATCAGTTTGGAAAAAAATGTTTTCATAGGTCGTTGTGCATTCGCTATGGAATGCGTTTAGGCATGATTCCGCCCCAGCTTCACAATGCCGGCGACGGTATGGATTTGTGCATTTGCAAACCCTCCATCAGACAGCTCCAGTACGGGGTTTCACCCAACCGGAGAACTCCCAAATCCATCAAAGCGATGGGGGTGGCCTTGACCAATGGCCCACCCGAAACAACTGATTTTGCGTACGATCCTCTGCATTGAGCCATGCAAATTCCAAACCTTCGCTATCGACACAAGGGGTCAGGATACGGTTGTGATCCCTGCTTGACGCTACTGGTGGTTCAAACGGTCGCGGTTCTTCCAACTGTCGCCAGCCTGGACCCGCATCCCGAGGTTGCAGGCTCCAATGGATCTCCATTGTGCCCGGTGCATGGATCGTTGCGTCGCTCCGGTAACCCGAAACCGTCAATTCCGTGCGGGTCATGCCTGCACTGATTGCCAGACATAGCCAGAGACAAAACAAACAACTGTGGATCCAACGTTTCGTAAGGGCAGAAATATCCGGATGCCCATTTGCCTGTCAAGCGTTGGAACGCTCCCCCTGCAATCCTGAGCAGTGCTTGCACCAACCCCTCGATTTCCCCTTCACACTGCCACCCATTTGATTGCATTTGCTTATAGTTTGTATAAGCGCTTGATGCGATTTGCGTTGTCCACCCATTACGATGCAACGCGTGATCAACCCTCGATCCGATTCATGTCTATCTCTCCCACAATTCCATCCACTGCCATCGCTCGCTCTCATAACTTTTCTGCGGGTCCAGGTGCACTGCCAGACTGCGTACTGCAACAGGCGAGCGAAGCCATCCAGCGCTTGACCGATCTTCCGCTCTCAGTTCTGGGAGTCAGTCACCGTTCCCCATGGTTCACCAACCTGATCGATGAGCTTGAGGCCAATTTGCGTCAATTGATCGGACTTCCGCCGGAGTTTCACTGCCTGTCCTGCAAGGAGGGGGCACGCTGCAGTTCAGCATGATCCCCATGAATTTCCTTCGCGGCCAATCGCGGCCGTCCGCCTATCTGGACACGGGTTACTGGAGCCAGAAGGCCATCCCCGAAGCGCGGAGGGAGGGTACGGTTGAATTGTTATGGTCCGGAGAAGCGACAGGATACACGCGCCTGCCCACTCCGGCTGAACTCGATGCCAGCCGATCTTGGTCCTACCTTCATTATGCATCCAATGAGACGGTGGAAGGGCTTCAGTTTCAGACCGAACCTCCTGTACACCCGTCAACGGCGCGCATCTGCGACATGTCCTCCGATTTCCTCTCCCGCCCGTTCGATGCCAATCGCTATGCCATGATCTACGCCCATGCGCAGAAAAATCTCGGACCAGCAGGAGTGAACATTTGCCTGGTACACGACTCATTACTCGAACGCTGTTCGCCCGAACTGCATGCCATGCTCGATTATCGCAACCACATTCAGATGCGTTCGGCTTACAATACCCCACCAGTGTTTGCCATCTATGTGGTGATGCTGGTCACGCGCTGGCTGATGAACGACGTCGGAGGACTCGCTGCCATGCAGCACCTCAACGAAACCAAAGCCAAAACGATCTATGCCGCCATCGACAACTCTGGTGGCTTCTACCGTGGTCGTGTGGCGCGAGAGAGTCGCTCGCTCATGAATGTCGCTTTCAACATCCACGATGCTCGCCTCGAGACGCTTTGCTGGCAAGAAGCCGAACAGGCAGGATTTTATGGACTCGCGGGACATCGATCCGTGGGTGGCTTGCGAGCCTCCCTCTACAACCCGGTGACCGTTGCTTCATGCGAAGCACTCGCCGAATTTCTCAACGATTTCCGCTCCCGCCATGGCTGATCCTTCTGCACACTCCAACACGAGCGGAGTCCAGGAGCATGCCTGGCCCGTCTACCGCAACAACATTGTTGATTTTCTCAATCACTCCCGCAAACGCCATCATATCTCGGCACTCTGGGAGGCTGATGTCACGGAGTGTCAGGCCCGACTGCGCTACCTGCAACGTCGCACACGCATCGCGATTTCCTTTAACGCCTATCTGGTGTTTCTACTCTCCCGAGCCACGTTGAAACACCCCGAGATCCAATCCGTGCGCATTCCGTTTCGTCGCAAAACCGCATGCTTCGATGGCGTCGACGTGGGCACCGCCATCCCGGGACGCACCCCCGATCAGCGAACCATTGCGCTCGCGCACACCATCCGCAACGCCCACGCAAAGTCCCTCGCGCAAATTTGCCTCGAAATGCGCGAGGCCAGCAACCGCAACGCATTTGACCATCCCGACATCCGCTGGCGCTACCGTCTGGCACATTACCCCGCCTGGATGCGCCGCTGGTTCTGGCGGTGGGTCGATGCTGACCCCGCCCGCAGGCGCAGGATTCGCGGTACCATTGGCATCACCAACGTCAGCTTCCTCGGTGACGGCAAGCATCTCGCTTTTGGCATTCCCATGCCACTGCTGACCACCAACCTCTGTGTG
The DNA here is from genome assembly GCA_040224245.1 of Puniceicoccaceae bacterium. Taxonomy (NCBI): domain Bacteria; kingdom Pseudomonadati; phylum Verrucomicrobiota; class Opitutia; order Puniceicoccales; family Puniceicoccaceae; species Puniceicoccaceae bacterium. The sequence goes on from JBEGIR010000068.1 coordinate 78,416, forward strand.
GGAGCCGTGTATGAAAAACTCGAACCCGCACCCCAGCAGCCCAAGGGCTTTGAGACCCGGAAAAAAATTTGCCTCACGTTGCAGAGCGATCATGACGTGGTGGATGGTGCTCCGCTCGGATTGTTTGTCCGCACTTTCACCCAGTCGCTCGAGCAGGCGCATGGATTGCACGACGCTTTCGCAGACGAGCTGGTTTCCCTGCACGCAACGCACCGAACTTCCCGCTAATCTGTCATGATCGCCAAAACGCAACTGCTTGCCCCCTTCCACCCTGGGAAAGGTCTGTCCGGAAGCTTTCGGGACATTGTGGCCGGACCCTCCACTTTCTACGAACACGTCGCCTGGCAACACAACGGCATCGCCCGGGTGCGCGCTTTTCACCGCGTGGTTCACATTGTCGCGCACCCGGACTATGTGCATCAGATTCTGGTCTCCAAGCAACGCCAGTACCGCAAGAGCGACATCTATCAGAACCTCGAGCAAATGATCGGGCGCGGCCTGGTCACGCTCGAAGGCGATCTCTGGCGCAAGGACCGGAAGATCATCCAACCGGGATTTCATCCCAAGGTGATCGCCCACATGGTCGACATTGCACATTCCTCCTGCGACAGTATTTTTGCGCAGTGGTCCCGCAATGCCGAGGCATTTCAACCCGTTGTTCCCGCATTGCGCGAAATCAGTCTGCGCATCATCAGCGAAACGCTGCTCAATACCAGTCTCGACGCGATGAAGAGCAGTCGATTCTCGGAAAACCTGATGGAGGCATCTGCACTGCTCACGCGGAAAAACTGGAGCCTGCTTCAGCTGCCCGAACGCTGGCCCACCCCAATCAACCGCCGTCTGCGAAGCATTCGCATGGAGGTGATCCGGTTTTTCGATGAACAGGTCAACAGACGACTCAGCGAAGGCGTGGGCAAGCGGGGCGACATGCTCGACTTGCTGCTCAGCGTTATGGATCAGGAAGAGGAACCCACCATCACCCGACAGCGCGTGCTCACGGAGATCCTCACGCTTTTCAGCGCGGGCTACGATACAACCTCGAGCGCCATCGCCTGGACGATCCACTATCTCTCCCAGTTCCCGGATTATCAGCTTCGACTCCAGGAAGAGGTTGACCGCGTGCTAGGTCAGCGCCTTCCCACCTGGCAGGACCTTGATGCGCTCGTCGAAACCGAACGCGTTTTCCATGAAGCACTTCGCCTCAATCCCCCGATTCACAGCATCCTGCGCACGGCCACGGCTGACGACCAACTGGGACCGTATTTCATTCCAGCAGGAAGTCAGTTGATGGTATCACTCAGTGGAGCCAATCATTCGCCCCTGCATTGGGAACATGCGCTGGAATTTGACCCTGACCGCTTCACCACAGAAGTCGGAAAACGCGCAAAAGAGCGGGCCTTTGTCCCCTTCTCGGCAGGAGCACGTCGCTGCATTGGTGCCCAGTTTGCCACGGTGGAAGCCAAACTGCTGCTCGCCCGCATCGCCCAGCGCTTCACGCTGACACCCGATCCGCAGTCCACCATCCGCATCAGTGCCGCTGCATCCCAATACCCAGAGGGTTTGCGCGTGCGATTCACTGCAAGAACATCCCGTTGAAACATGGCAGATCCGATGAATGCATCCACAGCGCGTTCCGTTCGAGATCCTGAAAGGCAGTGGATCCCCGCCACGCTTCGCATGCACGACCCTGCAGTCGTTGAGCACTACGAGCGCACGCTCTACCAAAGTTTTTTCCCCATCCTGCAACGCAATCCGCTCATCCGTGATCTCTGGATCTGGGATGACCAACAAAAGCGTCTGCGCACCCAGGTTCCCTATGAGGACCAGTGGGTCGTCGCTCTGACACACGGCATTGAGCAATGCTACTGCATCAGCGTCGGCATCAATCTACGCGTTGACCGATACTGGCAGTCAGGCAGTTATGAATTTCCACAACCCACCCCTGCCGGCAGTGCCTGCGAATTCCTGATCATGGCACATGGTGACGCACCGATCCAACATGGCCCGACCGTGATTCGCAAGCTGGTAACCGAATACCTCTTGCCCCAACTCCAGCAACGGGGCTTTGAGGCGGCATACGCCACCTGCGCCGATCACCTGCTGCGTCTCTACCTTCGCATGGGAGCAGAAAAAATTGACGAACGCGAGGTGAACGCACACCCACGGCACTTGCTGCGCTGGGTGCTACGATCCTAGTCGGTCCCAGCAGGTGTCATAGCCATGCGCGACCCGCACTCAGGGTGCATGGACCCGCATGGCGCTTCCACCGTGAGTCACCTGATTCAGAAGTCGTTGACCCGGAACCAGTGCATGAAGACCTCAAACCACCGGTTGGCAGTGTTTCCGGGGTAGCCAAGTCCAAATCCATGGCCGCCATTCTGATAGAGGTGAAACTCCACCGGAATTCCCGCTTCATACCAGGATTGGATCAGCCCAAACTGGCCACGAAAGAGAAAATCATCACTTGCAATCACCGCAAACAGGGGTGGTGCATTCTCCGGAACCTCCACGGCCTGCATTCCACCATAGATGGGTGCGATGAAGGCCAGCTTCATGCTGTCGGAATTCAGCGTGCTGTGCATGGTCAGTCCGGCTCCAGCAGAAAATCCCATCATGCCAATGCGATTCACATCCACGCCCCACTCTTCCGCACGATCCACAATCATGGCATAGGCAGTTTCCGCATCTTCGAGTTGGTTCGACAGGTCCCAGTTCGGTCGGCGGGGCCGCTCGGTTTGGGAGCCATCTGCTCCTTCACCCGCTTCAGCAAAGCGACGGTTCATCTGATTCTCAAACTCCTCGAGCGAATCAACGGTCGGTTGCAAGCGGTACTTCAACACAAAGGCGGCAATGCCCTGCTCGGCCAGGGCTTCGGCAACGCGCCAACCTTCATTTCGCATGGAAAGCCACATGAATCCACCACCTGGAGCAACGATCACAGCCGCACCCGTCGCTTTGTCAGGGTCCGGTAGAAAGGGAGTCAGTGTTGCGGTGGAAACATTGCGCGCCATCGGTTCGCCCCATTGGCGGAACCAGCTTTCAGGGGCGGGCTGATTCTCCACGCCTCCCGTTCCCAATACAATCGCATTGGGTTCATCCGGAGCGTCCAGAGGATAAATTTTTCCATCTTGTGCCGAGACCATTGTGCACGGCAAAATCAAGAGTATTGATGCGACTGCACCCGCGCAGCCCTTTAGGAGTGGGTTTCGTTTCATGTTTGGGGATTTTTAGAATATTAAACGTTTAATTCACTGAATATCAAAACCCAGTGTCAGTGAAACTCCCAGAGGGTTTGACAGTTAAGCTGCTCCGCAACAAAGGTGGCACTCGATTCTCTCCAATTCGATTCCTCTGAAATCCAGAATCCAGAATCTGAAATCCAGCGAAGCGTGGAGGACCCCATCCCCTTCGAAAGTGAGCCTGTCTTCTGGATGGAGCGAAAACGGCATCTCAACCAGCTCTTATGATCTGAGAAGGATATCAGCGAGCGTTACGAGGTCCACAATCGTCACATCTTTGACATTTTGCCCGTATAAATGCCCGAAATCCCGTTTATCGCCCGTTACGAGGTAATCGCATTTGTTCCGGACTGCAGAACACAGGATCGGAGCGTCTTTCTCAGCAAGATCAACGGGCAAATCAAAACGGCCAGTACCTACGATTTCGAACTTGGAAATGATGATATCCAATCGCTGAGTCCAATCAGGCCTTTTGATTGTGATGTTGCGTGCAGCTTCCTCCAAAGCGTAATCACTGGTGATCGGTATTGCCCTTGCGGTGATCAGATCAAACAGTCTGGCAACCTGGCTGTCCTGTTTGGAAGCGGCGAATATGACATTGGCATCAAGAAATACGCGCATCAGGACTCATGCTCTTCAAACTTCTGTTTCAACACCTCTTCTGCGCTGAAGAATTCCTCAATACGGTCTTCTGAGTAGAATTCAATAGGAAGACTGATGGACGGGCGCAGCAAAATACCCTCTTCCGTGGTTTCAAGGATAAGCTGGTCATTTTGTTTCATGCCAAATGAATGCCTGATCTTGGACGGTATCGTTATCGCTCCACGGCGCCCGATGGTCACTTTTTCTAACATACCTTCATTTTAGCGGAAATTCCGTCATTCCGTCAAGCAGGACAATAAAATAGCCGCTATGGTAAACTGGCTTGGGATCAGCTCGAAGGCACTAACGGGATTCAAACTCCTGCCGCTCCTGCTCCACTGCGGCTTCCATGGCAGCCTGCTGCTGCTCCCACCAGCTCTCGTATGCAACAGGATCCGTCTGGATCAGCCAAAGGTCGGGATCATCAGTCGCTTCATACTCGCAAAAGGAGGGAAGCGTAATTTTCGCGCGCTGATCCGTATGCACTCGCGTCCGGTGCACCATGCTTTCCGAGAAATGAATGCCCTCTCCCAAATCCGCAGTGCTCAAATCCACATCCACCATGAAACCCGCGTGGAAGGTCACACCCGATAGAGCTGTACCGTGAAACGAAGCTTGCGATACCATGGCCTGGTCAAACCATGCGCCCTGCAGCATGGCTCCGTCAAAGCTTGCATGGGATAGATCCAGCGGCTCCGAGCGATGACTTTCCCATAAAAACCCCGCTCCCGGAGCATGCATGTGGCTGAAATCGCAGTAGGTGGCATCCGCACTTGAGATCTGCAGGCCATCGGCCTGAGCATTTCGAAAAACACTGCCCGTCAGGCTCGACCGCAGAAACCGCGTCTGCCGCAGGTTTGCATCCGCCAGATAGAGTCGAGACAGGTCATCCTCGTCCTGGTCTTCCACCAGCCCGATGGCACTGCCAAGCACCAGACCCGCCAGATTGGAGCCGCGAAGGTCCACCCAGCGCGTCGGCGGCAGTGCCGCGCGCTCGCCCCTCGACCAGCGCTGCTTGTCCACGGACACAAAGGTCCCAAACGCCTCTTCCCGAATGCGTTTGTGATAGGTCGGCAACGCTACACGCGTCGGGGTACCACCTTCGTTGACCCACTGGGGAGCCGTACCGTTGATGACCTCCAGCATGCTTTTGCGAATGGCTCCGAGCTGGTAGGCCGCCTCCACGCGGGATTGCTCGATCATGTGGCGATTCTGCTGGGCCAACAGAACCAGCGAACCGACCGCTGGAACCACCGTGAAGAGTCCCACCACCACCAGGGTGAGCCGCTTTGCAACCATGCGGGCAACCAGTCCGTCCAGCACTGCCAGGCTTTCTTCGACGGGCCATGGGTCGCGGGCACGCTCGAGCAGGGAAACAAAGAGTGTTTCCAGTCGTCGGGTCAGCCGAAAGGGAGAGAGGCTGTCCAGCAGCATGCGGCCCGAATGGCGGCGAAATATGGATGTGAAGAGTGCCTCCCTCGCCCGGTTCCGCTCGAGGGTCTGCCATTGTTGCTCCAGTTCCAGCAGAATTTTCCGCAGGGTCTCGTCCACCTGCGTTTCCAACTCCGGTCGCTCCCACTGGCACTTCGGCACGCGTTCGCCAAGACCCATGCGCTTTCGCAGTCGCTGAAAAAAGGGAGGGGTTGATGGGCGGGTCCGCTTATTCATGGTCCTTCAATTTCAACGCACCTGCTGCGGTCGGATCAAAATCATCCGGCCATCGCGTGCTCTCGTCAGACTGCGCCCCTCCGAAATGGCAGCGCAAGAACTCCGCTCCCCGAAAGTCCGCTCCGACGATGCGGGCATTCGAAAAATCCACATCCATGAATGTCGCCGTGCGAAAGTCGGTTCCATACAATTGAGCGTGACTGAACCAGACGTTTTCAAAATGACACCCACGAAAGGAGGTGTTTTCAAAGTTACTGTTCACAAACCCAATGTTCTGAAAACTCCACGCAAGCTCTCCCGGGATCGTCGAAAAATCGATGTCGTTGAGCGGTGCAACGGACAGATCCACCATGCGGTTCAGATTCAACCCATCGGCCTCACCGCGCTGCTCCAGCCTTCCCGCATCCAAATGAATCAATTCCAAGACCGCCTGACGTCGGTTGCTGGCACTGAAGACCGGTGTCGTCAGCAGTCCTGCTTCCGATTTATCGTGGGTCTGATAGATAGTGGTCAGCAGCTCCACGCGTTGCTGATTGCGCAGGTCGGCAAGACGATCAATCTTCGCATGCTTGACCACCTGATTTTGCTGCCACAACAATACCACTGAAACAAACCCCGGAAGCGCCGCCATGATTCCGAGAAGCAGTAACCAGCGTTTGTACCCCATCACTTTGCGACTCGCCGCATCCAGCGCACGCGCAAGTTCGCTCCCGAGATAGGGTCGCTTGCGTTCCTTCACCACCCGAATCAAATCCGCCAGCGCCCGACTGAGGCGACGTCCGAGGATGAAATACACGACGACCAGCTTGAACAGGCGAACCAGCCGTTTCCACTGCTGACCGGGTTCCCTTGATGCCTTGTCCCGTTTCGCGAGTTCCTTCTGAAGAAACAGGATGCGCTCAATCGTGACCTCCCGGTCCATGCCCTGCTCCTCAAACTGCGATGTGTCCATGTCCACAAGTCAAAATCCCGTCAACCATACGATACCCACTGCAAATTGCCAGCCTCCCACACATTTTCACTTCAGATTCCCGAGCTTGCTGACCCCTCGGACGGTTAAGGAAAACCGCAGGAGGAAGGAGCCAGACGTAAGGAGTAGCATTCGCTGCACTTGGAGCCATCATCCCGATCATCAAGTATTTGGAAGACAAATCCCTCACCAGCAATCAAATCCGATTCATTGAATTGATCATCGATCAGCTCAGCGCCCGGGGCGTCATCGAGTCCGGATCGCTGTATGAACCTCCCTTCAACAGCTTGCACGAAGGCGGCCCGGATGTGCTTTTTTCGGGAAACGAGAAAGTCATCGAAGGCGTGTTTCAAACCCTCGAAACCCTCAAAGACGATCTCACACGAAATGCCTGAACTCGATCCCGACCCACGTCCTGCTGGCTCCTGTGACTTGAGCCTGGCGAAAGGCTTGTGCAGGCGCAAGCCGTTTGTAGTGAGTCCCAAGCGAACGGTGTTTTCAATTCCCTCGCTGCTAAAACGGGTCCATTGAGTTTTGCATCTGTTGCGCATGGGGTTGAAGGATTGCCACTGGGATGTTGCGTTGGCAGTTGAGGGTTGATGCTTCCTTTTTGATCAACACCAAGAGAGCGTTCATCATCCCACGGTGGTCAAATGGTGGTTCCTAAGGACATCGACAATGCTACGGGTTTCCGCACCCGAAAGAGGCGTTTTGCGGCGGATCTTGGCCTGCAGGGTCTGGACATTGATCCCCGCCTCCCGAGCCAAGGCCGAGAGGTTTAGGATCGCCGACAACTCGGCAAGACGTTGAATCGTCAGCACGGTCCCCGTTTCGAAGTAATCCAGCACGTCCTCTCCGCCCTCGAAGCGTTCCTCAAAATTGTTCTGGTTGGTTTTGCTCATAAAGATTCCTTTCCTCTTGTCGGCTTCTACGGATACTGATCAGCCGCACCCGTTCGCCGCGTTCAGTGAATACCGCTGTCCAGTGTAGATCTCCAATCTTCCCAATCGCCAGATAACGAGACTCCTCCGGATAGCGGGAATGAAGTACTAACAGCCCTGAATCTGCCCACAATGCCTGCCCGGCAACAAAATCGATTCCGTGCTTCCCGGCATTGTTGCGGGATTTTTCCGGATCATATTCGAACTCCATTGAATATGCATAAATATTTATGCATTGCAAATAAAAGAATCGGTTGCGGGAGAGTTCATTTCCACGCAATCGAAAAGTGATTCTGGGAAAAGTATTTCTGACAAAGAGTGATTGAACACCGCTTCGCTAAAAACGCCCTGCGGGCTACAAAAGGGGGTGTCCCATTTATTGTTGAAACTCGAGGTGGCTTGATGAGTTTGATGTTCGATTTATGGGTTTGGTGCAAGTTTCTTTCGGGGACGAGGGCTGCGAAGGCTCTGCTATCGAGAATGGGCTTAAAACTCGTCGGAGA
>JBEGIR010000069.1 GCA_040224245.1 Puniceicoccaceae bacterium
GAGGTCCGAATTCTCTCCCGACGCATCGGGACTACGGAGGGAAGAAGGAACGCGGCTACGGAAGAAGGAACGCGGGTATGGAGGACTCAGAGGGAAAATCCGGAATCATTGGCAAATGTTATCCCAATGCGTCGGGGACGCATTCGAAAGCATTGGCCGTAGGCGAATTCGGCAGAATTCGGAAGCGTTGGAGTGGCAGGGTGCTGCGAACGTGTAAGAGGTCCGAATTCTCTCCCGACGCATCGGGACTACGGAGGGAAGAAGGAACGCGGCTACGGAGGGAAGGAACGCGGGTATGGAGGACTCAGAGGGAAAATTCGGAGTCATTGGCAAATGTCGTACCAATGCGTCGGGGACGCATTCGAAAGCATTGGCCGTAGCCGAATTCGGAAGAATTCGGAAGCGTTGGAGTGGCAAGGTGCTGCGAACGTGTAAGAGGTCCGAATTCTCTCCCGACGCATCGGGACTACGGAGGGAAGAAGGAACGCGGCTACGGAAGAAGGAACGCGGGTATGGAGGACTGCAGAGGGAAAATTCGGAGTCATTGGCAAATGTTATCCCAATGCGTCGGGACTAACGCGCTTGAACTGCGAAAAACAGGAGGCACCATCAAGTCTGGAGAATCTGAACGATGACACTGCACCCACACCCTGCAGATCCATCCGAGACGGCTTACATGCGGGTGCGGAAGACCAAGTTGCTCAATTTGGTAATGATCGTGTTCGAACGCACGGAATCAAAGGCATCACCGACCCAGATTGTATCGGAGGTTCGAATGTGATCCATCAGTGCGGCGTATTCGTTGTTGACGAGCACCCCCATGAATTCGCCCGTTTGTGCGATCACGAGATCTCCGCGCGAGGGTGAAAACTCGCCGAACAATTGACTGATGATCTTTCGATCCATCTCGAGCGCGTAGCTGAAGTTCGGATGCACCTTAAAGGAAGATTCTCCGAAGTAATTGTTTCGGGCATCAATCACGACAGCCTTGGGAAAGCGGAATGGTTCAAGCACCAACGGATACACCTTGAGTTCGCTTCCCTCGATCAGTGCCTCGTCGATCGGGATCAGCATGATACGTGGATCCATGGACATGAACTGCACCTTTTCAGGCACAATGACCCGGTCCCCAACCGTGATGGCGATCTCGACAGTGTCGTAGTTTGGGGTGATCTGGCTCAGGTCAAACGGGGTGGACTCCGTGTGCAGGATTGCGTAGGTTTGCTGACTGTCGCGGATGAGGATGGTGTCGGCCTCCAGCGTCTTACTGCGATCCTTAAAAATGCCCGGGAAACTGGTGTCAAAGCGCACCTTCACCCGGTTGCGCTTGTATTCGGTAAAGAGCGCGTTCGGGGTCTTGGGCTGCAGTTGTTTGATTTCCTCCTTGATTTCAGCTGACGTTCCGGCCAGCACCTTGACGCCTTCGGTGAGCGACTCGGCCCGGCGTTCGGCCACTTCGCGCTGCTGGCGTTCAAATTCGATTTCGAGACGGGTGTTCTCGAGTTGCTGCGCGATGAGTACCTGGCGTGCTTCGGCCACCTTCAGCTCGGTTTCAATTTGCTGTTTTTCCTGGGCGAGACGCTCCTTCTCTTCCGCAATTTGGGAAACCGTCTGCATGGACTGTTCGAGATCCTGCTGCTGGGCTTCGATTTTTTCCTGAGCCAGCCGCAAGCGTTCGCGCTCGAGAATGTTCTGCTCGCGCAGACTGAGCAGATTTTGTGCGAGGTCTCCCTTTTCCTGCTGCAGCATTTCGCGCTGTTCCATGAGTTCCTGCTTCTGCTTGCGCTCCCGCTCAAGCATTTGCTGGGTTTGCTCCAGATTCTGGTTGGTATTGGCGAGCAGGGACTCCTTCTCTTCGATGGACAGATTGGACTGCTCCAGCTCAGCGGCGAGGGCGGCCTGTGCCTCGCGTTCGGCCTGCAGGGAAAGTTTGAGAATATCGACCAGTTCCGCTTCGGGACTGAGCACCTCACCTTCGGCTTCGACCTCGGCACTGTCGTCCGTGACAGGTGCATCGAAGCGTGCCAGGGCCAGCAGGCTGAGCAGCAGGAAGTCGCAGATGACAAGAAGTATGCTTCGGTTCATGACGAGTGTAGGGCTAGGGTGTCCCGGTTGCGGGTTATTTCAGCTTGAGGGAGGCTTGCCGGTGTACTGGCGCGTCCACTTTGATTTCCATGATCAGCTGATTGCGGTAGGGACGAACGTTGAAGATCTTCAACACGGCCACAAAGATGATGCCAAACAAGGTGGAGGCATAGGCGGCCATGAGGCTGGCCTCAACAATGTTGAGCGCGAGCATGATCAGGGACGCCACGGTGCCGCCCAGCCCCACGTAGAGTCCGCTGTCAAAGAGATTGTCCTCATTGTCAATGAGCCGCAACTTGATCTCGGGAGCGATTTCCAGTTTTTTGATTTCCTGCAGACGCACCCGCGAATAGGCGTAGATGGCAATTTGCAGGATGAAGAACAAACCGAGGATCAGCAGGGTCACCTGGTCGATATGCATTTGATTCATAACGTCGGATTTCAGATTTTCAAAAGGGTTGGCGGTGGCGATTCGCAGCTGGATGGGATCCGGTCGGGAATCTTCCTGTTTCAGGAATTCGGGTTCGAGTGAGAGCCATACACTGATCGCGAAAGCGACGGCGATGGCGATGTTGCCCATATTGGCAAGAAAGGAAGCGACCCAGCCGCGATAGTTCGAACGGGTGCCGTTTACCGCGAGGCGCAACAGAATGATGAAGCAGAGTCCGGCGGTGAACAGCAGCAGCAGTTTCATCACGGCAGTCAGTCGCGGATTGTCGATGGTGATGCGGTAGAGTGAGGTGTCGAGCAGTGCCTGCTGCAGCGTGTCAAAGGAGTGATTCCATGCATTGGGGCGGTAGATTGGCAGTTTGCGCTGAAAGAGCAGTGTCAATGCTCCATCGCCGTAGGTGACGGCTTCTTTCAGGTCTACCAGTGCTTCATCTCCGTAGCGTTCGACAAACTCAAAGACCGCTGCCGGATTGCGGTGCAGCAGCAGGGTGGTGTAGAGCAGGGATCGCTGGCTGGGAAACTGGCGAAAGAGCGCGGCGGTGCGAATGAGGGCCTCACTGCTGTCAATGATGCGCATGAGTTCGCTCAGGGATACCCACTGCAAACGTTTGCTCAGGGTGAGTGTGGCGAGATAGACCTGCTCCATTTGTTCGATAGCCTGTGTGGAACCCTGCATGGCACCGCGTGCGAGGTTGGCCAGCTCGGCAGCAAACTTGCGTGGAGTCTCCTCCGCCTGGATGAGCAGTGCGATCGTCAGAATCGCAATATCGGTGGGCGTGCCTGAGGGTTCGCTGACGGGACTCAGGATCACGGTGCCCTTGAGTTGGCGGGTCTCCAGGATATCCTGCACATTCAGATTGCGACTGCGGCTGAGAAAATCGGCAATATAGTCGCGGTGTCGGCGGGGTGTGAACAGCTCCACCACTGTGGTGGGTTTGGTGTAATCTGCTTCCTTCAGGTCGAGCCTGCGAATGATCTCCTCGACGTAGGGGGCCGAACCCCCGGAGAAGTAGTAGGTCGGATTTTCACGTGCGAGTTGGTACAGTCGATCCTGCATCGACAAACCATCCACCGCATAGCTGAATTCGAATACCGGGCTGATGCGCCCAAATCCGGTGAGTTCTGTTGCCAGGTCTTCGACCTGTTGGGTCGATTCCCCCGCTTTTTCGACCAGTCTTGGTGCGATGCCCCGAAAGTAGAACGGACACACCATGCCGAGCAGCAGGGTGATGCCCCCGGCCAGCAGAAAAACAAGGTAAACGGTCGTAGTCTTCAGTGTGCGGTTCACAACAAGGCGGTGAGTCCATGGCGGCTCCGTCTAGCTATAGACCCTCCCAGTGAAAATGCATTCAAACGAACTTGCAATACGCAAACGGTCGAAGCTTGGCTTGGTAGAAAGTCGGGAGAAATGTCCCGATGCGTCGGCGTGGGACTGCACCCTGTATTCACCACACCTGCGAATATCCGCACGGCTCAATGTCGGCTGCGTTGAGCGAAGAGACGACGCAGGGATTCGATATAGGGCTCATCGGTGCTGAGCACCATGGTATCGATTCCGCTTTGCTTGAGTGCTTGATCCCGCAGTCGCGCGTGGCGCAGGGTGAGCTGGCGATACTGCTCGCGTGTGCGGCGTGAGTGGGTGTTGATTTCGAGAATCTGCCCGGTTTCCGCATCTTCAAACTCCACATATCCCACTTTGGGTAGTTCAAACTCGCGCGGGTCGGTCAGCACTCCACAGATGAGGTCGTGTTTCTGCGCCACCAGGCGCAGGGTGCGGTAGAGCGGATGGCGCGGATCCGTTTCGGGCACTTTGTCGGAAAAGTGAAGAAAGTCAGAGAGCAGAAAGATCACGGATCGCTTGCGCATCATCTTGAGCACATAGCTGAGCGATTCCACCATGTCGGTAGAGCGCCCTTTTGCCTCAAAAAAGAGCAACTCGCGGATGATGCGCAGCACGTGTTTGCGTCCCTTGCCCGGCACGATGAAGCACTCGATGCGATCCGTGAACAGGATCAGTCCCACCTTGTCGTTGCTGCTCATGGCAGAGAATGCGAGCACGGCGGCCAGTTCGGTGGCGAGTTCGCGCTTGGTCTGGTGCTGGCTCCCAAAACTGCCAGACGCACTGAGATCGAGCATGAGGATCATCGACAATTCGCGTTCCTCACGATATTGTTTCACGTAGGGTCGGCGGGAGCGGGCAGTCACATTCCAGTCGATCGTGCGCACATCGTCACCGTAGGCGTATTCCCGAACTTCTTCAAAATCAATGCCGCGCCCCTTGAACGCACTGCGATACGAACCCGACAACGCCTGGTTCACCAGTCGCCGGGTCTGGATTTCCACCGCGCGCACCTTCTTCAGCATGTCCTGGGTTCGCTTTTCCATGATCGTGGCAGCACGCTAGCACAGGATTTGCTCCAGATGCAAGCGACACGGTGCAAGCACCCCAGTTCCCTCCAACCCAATTTTAGAAGAAGAATAGAACCACAGATAGCACAGAAACCACAGATTTTCTCCCACCGTTCTTACCCCCTCTGTGTCATCTGAGACATCTGTGGTCAAAAACCACGTCCTGCTGGAGGAATAAAGAATGGAACCACAGATAGCACAGAAACCACAGATTGTCCCCCGCCGTTCTTACCTCTC
>JBEGIR010000070.1 GCA_040224245.1 Puniceicoccaceae bacterium
TCCTCGCTTCAGATCCGCAGTCGGATTGTCCGTTCGCAGGGCGATGTATGCGAGCAAACTGTTGTCGGGCATGTGACGATGCCCCTCGAGCGTGTCACGGATGTTGGAAATCAACAGCCAGGAACGCTGGGTCAGACGCCCCATCTGGAGGCAATTCCACAGGGTTCTGCGTGGCATGGTCTCTTCGATAAGTCCCGCAGCTGCGGCGTGCCATACTCCCATTTGCTTCACATCAAGCTGGCCCATGCCAGTGGGATCGGAGTTTTCAATCTTCTGACAAATTTCCACGAGCCGACCGGGAACACGGGGAACGAGGGATACGCACAGGGATGCGATCTGCTGGCGGGCGAGATCAATTTCGCTTTTGGGGGTGGACAGGATGGATCGGTTTTCGAATCCGGCATCCATCGAACGAATGGTTTCGATGGCCACCTGTTTGCGGTTGATGGATGCGAGTTCTTCCAGGATGCGACCCAGTCGGAACGCGGTTGTGAAATGAAGGGAAGTATCGGTGGCAGGGTTCATGGGTGGATGGGAGTGAATTCAGTTACTTCGGGCATCCATCAGCTGCGTTTAGTTGATGTGCCCGGTGGACAGCTTGATCAGGAAAACGGTTAAATTCGCCGCCGCATGTGCGCAAAAACAGGGTAGCAGGGAATGGGTTGGGTTGAAAGCAGCAAATCGCACCGTGTAGTACCAGAGTGAGAGGATGAGAATGGAAGTGGTTGCGAGAAGATTCTGGGGTGTTAGTGAGAGTCGCAGCTTGGTGATCCATTCGATGACGTTTTGTGGCTGGGATGCATGGGTCCAGAGGTAGGGGTGCATCAGGGCGAAAACGATTGAGAACGTGATGGCAGAGAGAACCAGCAGCGTTCGCCCACGGTGCTGCACCACAAGATAGCCGCGGAAGACCAGCTCTTCGGTAATGGCTGCCCCCAGCATGGCTCCGAGGAACCAGGGGGAGAGGGTTCGCTGGGTTGCAAGCCATCCCATTGCATGTTCTGTCCAAGTCAAGGCTGCGATCAGAAGCAGGGCGCCGATGACAGCGATACTGCAGGCACTCAGGCTTGCAGGTGTGCTGCCGGGTAGCAGCGCGCGCGTGTCGAGCGATGCACTGCTGGAGCGGACTCGCAGGTCGATTCGCCAAAGGTGCAGCAAGTAGACGCCAGCTGCGAGTGCGCAAAGGTTGAACAAGAGACCATCAATCATCGGTGTGCGATCACTTCAGGGTTGGCAACAAGTGGAGATGATGGGTCAACGTTGTAAGAAAACAAGCGGGATGCAAGCTTGTGTGTGACGGGTGGAATCGAAGCGATCAGGAGGTGGGCAATGTCTGTGTGCGATGGTTGTTGTGGGTGTCCTGCTGCGGCAGATGTACTTGCAACGCTCCATCCTGCAGCTATGGGTTTCAAGGGTAACGTAATCATTATGGAAACCCTCAGCGAATCGGATCGGGAGCGCTTTAGTCGCCATCTCCGCTTACCTGGATTTGGGGCGGAGCATCAACAGTGCCTCAAGCAGGCATCGGTGTTGTTGATTGGCGTCGGTGGGCTGGGTTCGCCCTCGGCGCTCTACCTTGCGGCGGCAGGAGTGGGAACCATCGGCATTGCGGAGTTTGACCGGATCGAACGTCACAACCTGCAACGACAGGTGCTCTTCGAGGATGCGAGTGTCGGCTTGAGCAAGGCGGAGGTGGCACGTGAACGGCTGCTGTCGCTGTATCCAGACATCCAGGTGCAGCTACATCGAGAGGGATTGCAACCTGCTAACGCCCTTCAGGTGGTGTCCGGGTATGATGTGGTGGTGGATGGATCGGACAACTTTGGTACCCGTTATCTCGTGAATGATGCGAGTTTTTTGGCAGGAGTACCACTGGTTTCCGGCAGTGTCTTTCAGACGGAAGGGCAAGTCATGGTGCTCAACGCCGGGCATGCCAGTCCGTGTTACCGCTGTCTGTTTCCGGAACCACCGGAACCGGGCACTGTACCCGGATGCAATGAAGCGGGAGTTGTTGGAGCACTGTGTGGAGTGGTGGGAAGCCTGCAGGCGATGGAAGTGATCAAGCTGATCACCGGATTGGGGCAGTCGCTGGCGGGGTCTATCCTGAAACTGGATGTGTTTGGGAATCGCTTTGCCACCATCCGTCTTCCGAAGGATGCGAACTGTCCACTCTGTTCCAAAACATCTCGCATTCAAGACTTGCATTCGGAGACCTACTGGGTTCCCTGTGGGCACGATATGAACACTACATCCGAACCTGCGAGCACAGACCTGCCCATTGAAGTGGATGTGGTGCGTGCCAAGACACTTTGCGATCAGGGCTTGGCATACTTTCTCGACATTCGCGAACCGGAGGAGGCGTCGATCTGTCAGATCGAAGGAAGTCAATTCATTCCCATGGGCAACATACCGGCGCAGCTTGCTTCGCTGCCTCGGGATCGAGCGTTGGTGGTGTATTGTCACCACGGATTTCGCAGCCTGCAGGTGGTGCAGTTTCTTCGGAGTCGGGGACTGCAAAGTTGCACCAGCATGAAAGGCGGGATTGAAGCCTGGGCAGAGCGTTGGGAACCCGGCATGGAACGCTATTGATCCCGTCGAGGCAATTCGCTTATCCGAGCATAGGAGCAGGCTTCAGTCCTGAGGGAGAGACGGCGCGCAGAAATGCCGTGCTGCGGGGAGAGAATTCTGAACTCAACCCTCAAAGGCAGGCACCTTCAGATGGTGGTTGAGCGCAGCGGCCAGTTCCGTGTAATTGCGCGTTACCGGGAAGCATGGATACGCATCCACAATGGACGCAGGTGGACAGTAAAAGATGCCATGGTGTGCGCTTTCAAGCATGCTCAGGTCGTTGTACGAATCACCTGCAGCGATGACGTGGTATTGGAGCGAGCGAAGCGCATTTACGGCGTGTCGTTTTTGATCCTCCTGTCTTAGGATGTAGTTAGTAATGCGATCATCCGAGTTGATTTCGAGGGAATGACAGAAAATGGTGGGGTGGTCGAGCTGGTCGAGCAAGGGCTGCGCAAACTCGTAAAACGTGTCGGATAAAATGATCACCTGCGTGTGCGTTCTCAGCCAGTTCAGAAACTGCGGTGCACCTTCAAGCGGAGACATGCTGCCCACGACCTGACGAATTTCCCGCATGCCAATGCCATGTTCGTCGAGAATGCCGAGCCGGTAGCGCATGAGCACATTGTAGTCCGGCTCATCCCGGGTGGTGCGCTCAAGCGCTTCGATTCCAGTGAGTTGGGCGAGTCCTTTCCAGATTTCAGGTATCAGTACTCCTTCGAGATCAAGACAAACTAGGTGCATGGTGCGGTTGACAACAGGAGCGCACAGCCTAGGGGACGAACGCGGAATTATTCAACCATTGAATCGACTGGAGTGACAAAACGTTTGAGCGATGCACCCAGCTCGGAGGCATTGAGGAAGGAACCATAAATCGGGTCTTCTGCCTGTTCCATTTGCTGAAGTTGCTCGGCAAATGCTCCGCGGACCAGAACGGGGGCGAGTGCTGCACTTGGACCCTGATGGTTGAGGCGAAACCCGGGGATGCGTCCCTTGCCCCGGTTGGTGATTTGGGCGAAGGGAAAAGAAGTGGAGCCAGCACCCCAAACCAGACCATATTCATACGGGGAGACCAGCAGCAGTGAGGTATCCTGCCATCCTCCGTTGTCTTCAATCCAATCCTCGCAGAGTGTGAGTGCACGGAACCCGTTGACGACTTCTTCAATGGCTTCGCGCTGCAGTTCGGCACCGAGCAGGTAGGGCAGACGCCCAAGGTGAATGACGGCTATAAATCCCTTCGGTGATTGATTGAGAAAGTTGAGACCCATGCGAATCTGAAAGCGCATACTGTTTGCCAGATTTCCCGACAACCCGGATGCATCTGCCGCAATGGCCTGAGTTGAGGTGGTATCCCCAAACTGGAGCACGACCAGACGGCGTTCTGCAGCCTGCTGTGGCTGTGAACTCACTCCCAGCAGGTTTTCATCGCCAAAAATCACATTCCAACCACTCGCACGTGCACGATTTCGCAGATCCTGCCAATCGGACTGGGAAGCCACGACATAACGTGGATCGGAGTGTGCCTGCCCCAGTTCATTGTAGCGTGGGTGACCCGCTCCAACGTAGAGATCAAGTTGACTCGAGCGCACCAGATAGTTGAAGCGATTGCTGCCGGTGTCGCGGCTTTCGGAGCGAAATCCGGCAAGGATTGAAGCGACATCGTGTCCGATGGGCATGTCAGAAATCAGTGCGGTTTGCAGCTCATGGTGATCTGCCCATTCGAGCAGTTGCTGGGTCGGTGCGAGTGGCGATCCAGAGCGCGACGGATAGTTCATCCAATTCACCGCTGTATTGTAGCTGGGGATGCCGCTACCCAGTGCGGTTGCCGCCTGGAGTGGGTCTGTTGCCTGTTCAATGAGCCACCGGTACCCTCGAAAACTGCTGGTGGGAGCACCTGACGAAGCACCGATTTGTACGACAGTACCATCCCAGGCCGAGTGGGGGTTATAAGACGAAAGCAGTGCAGGGTCGGTTCCGTCGGGATGCGCCTGCGTGGTGAGCGGGTGGGTGGCCATGCTCTGGTAGTGCCACTGATGGTCGAGTCTCCAATCCCAGAGGGACGCGTCATCTGAGTAAAGTTGTCCGGCGGCAATCAGCTCATGTCCCAAGCCCTCCTGAACAATCAAAATGACCCTCTGCTTTGCGTTGAGGTTGGCAACGAAGAGTAAACTGATGGCGGCAAGCGCAATCCACCTGCAAGCGAACGTGATCATGATTTACATTCAACCCTGTCGTGCCTCAACCCTGTGGTTTGCGGAAAACATAGTCGGGGATTTCGGTGTTGATTTCGGTTTGCTCAACGCGGTTGGTCAGACTGAATGCAGGGGTGGAGGTTTCCACCTCCATCGGGATCATGAGATCTCCTACAGGTTGGTAGTTCTGCATTTTTGCCTTGATGCGATAGCTGCCACGCACACCGGCATCCAGCACTTGGTGAACTTCAACCAGGTAGTGAGTGAAGGGATTAAAAAACCAGGTTTCCTCCATGCCATCATGATCGATTAGCAACACCGGGATCATGCCGTCGCTGCGAGCTTCCTGTACCGTTCCCTTCTGGTAGTATTGTTCGATGTTGGTTTCCGGAAAAATCACGGAATCCTTAGCCGCCTGTTGAAGTTCGGTTCCCTCAAGGGTGCGGAAGCCTGTGATGGAGTTATTCTCCCAGGCAACCCCATCCTCGAACGCGCTTTGTATGGTCCCGATATCGGGGATCTCCATGATCATGGCATACGATTTGGGCCGCTTGAGGTAGATGGTCATCTGGCAAGTGATGCCCTCGTTTGCCATTTCGCAGGTGCCCAGCTGGATCATGGTGGACACCGCATTTTTCGCTTCTGTGCCGCCAGTGGCTTCATTGTACGCATCGATCAGGGCCTGGGCTTCCGGACTGATTTGAGCGGGAAGCAGCGTGGGAAGCAGCGCACCCAGAGTGATGACGAAGAAACGAATGGTGAGTTTCATTTTGGAAAAGGGATGTGTTGAGAAAGATTGCAGCGGAACTGCACCCGTTCAAGGGAGCTTACGAGGAGTTTCATGCAGATCAAGCTTCGCTTTGAAACGATTCCTGGGGAATTGGCATTGATGGTACTACCGATGGCATTGGGGTGACTTTGTTGTCAGCTTGCGGACTTTGCAGTTGGCTGCGAATCCAGTGTATGGCCGCTTCGAGGGTTGCATCCCGTTTATTCCTCAGATCCTCGCGAGTGGTGACAATGGTTGTATCGGGACGAACCCCGGTTCCCTCAATGGTGTGCCCCTCCGCACTGAGATAGGTGGCAACTGGGAGTTGCAATGACCAGTTCCCTTCAAGTTTGAGCCATTTGGATGGCAGGGCTGCCCCCATGCTCGGCTGTCCGAACAGACGTGCTCGCCCCGCTTCCTGGAGTCCGAGTGCAAAGATTTCGCTGGTGGATGCGCTGAATGCATCGATGAGAATGGCGACCGGACCCAGAAAGGCACCGGGCTGAGGGTCCGCAAAAAATCCAATCCATCCCTGCTTCAGATTCAGGGTGCCCAGCTGGAATGCGTGATCGGTCAACAAACCTGCGAGGGCATTCGCCATCAAGCCCATTCCACCCGGGTTTCCGCGAAGGTCGAGGATGAGTCCGACATCATCGGGAAGTTCGAGCAGGGCTTTCCGTATTTCCGGAAGCAGGTCATAGACAAATGCGGTGAAACGCAGGATGTGGATGTTGCCCTCTCTGCGCGAATCGAACTCGAACGGCAGAGAATCGAGATTTCCGATGGAGCGCGACCAGCGCCCGTACCAGGTCGTGTATGTGCCCGTTGCTTCGAAGGACTGGCCTGAAGGCTTCCTGGCGCGGATTTTCCACGTATCGCCATTTGGACCAAAGTTGAGCAGGGGAGTGGAGGCGAGTGTTTGCACGGAGGCTCCTTGCTGCACAGATGGCAGTCGCCGACCATTCAGGTGGGTGACTTCGTCTCCCGGTTCGAGAGAGATGCCTGTGCGACCAGAAGTTTGCTGCAACCCTGCAACATACCAATGGTCCTCGATCCATTGGAAACGGATGCCAGTATGAGAGCGTCCGCGGGCTTGGATCTCGTCGGTGTTAGTGTATAGCTCATCATACAGCCGCAAGTG
Organism: Puniceicoccaceae bacterium; assembly: GCA_040224245.1. NCBI lineage: Bacteria > Pseudomonadati > Verrucomicrobiota > Opitutia > Puniceicoccales > Puniceicoccaceae > Puniceicoccaceae bacterium. Next base: position 6,671 of record JBEGIR010000070.1, read on the forward strand.
GCTGATGCCGAGCGACTGGAACGCCTGTTGAACGGCGTTGGCGAATGCACTGCGAGTTCGTACTGTGGAGGCCTCTTCGATGAGATTGCTGCGAAGGGACTGCCATTTGCGGAGTTCATGCTCAGGGAAGGGATATTGTGTTTCGAGGGCTTCGAGAATGGCTTTCAGCGGGAAACGATCAACGCCTTCCTCGGTCAGATGTGAGGTGGACGAGAGTGGTTGAACTGAGGATGCCAGCGCGAGCAAACTCATCAGCACTGTCACAGCCAGGGCCAGACTGAGCCGCAATCGATGTGGGGACAGCAGGTGATCGCAGGTCGCTATCAATAGGTTGCACACGACTAAACAACAAAGCGTTGCCAGGGAATAAACCTGGCAACGCTTTTCCATCAAAGTCAACCACCACACAGGAGAGTGCGGTGCAATGTTACTGGTAGGCCGGCAGCTTTTTCGCAATGCGCGATCCACTGAGCTTCACAAAGGAAGGCAATCCTTTTTCGTAGGGAACCTGAACCTCTCCCTGAATCAATGGACTTGCATACCGGAAAAAGTTGAAATTCATCGTCACGCCGTCCTCGTTGATCCAATTTTTGGGCAGGTGTTTCACACCATTGGCAACTTCGTCGAGCGGTATCAGACTGGTTTCGCAACGGTATTGGTCCGATTCGGCACGGGTGAGTGTGACCATTTTGTCGGTCTCTCCTTTGACTGCAGCGATGACGGCGGCCTGACCTGCCATGAATGCTTCATCATTGTCAGTTTGGCTCGAGCAGTGCACGGCAGCGCGCTGAGTGTGACCCGGGCGTGCGGAGCGCGCCTTGACGCCCAAACGCTCCTCAGCGAGAGTCGCAAGGTATTCGCCGGAACCCCCCAGCTGGCTATGACCGAACGCATCAGCAGCAGCACTGGTGGTGGAGATGTAGTTGCCGTCTTCATCGACGAGACCTTCGCCTACCACGACGAAGCAGTATTTTTGTTTTTGCAGAACCTTCTGAACATCTTCGAGGTATTTTTCGGCGGAGAAAGGAACTTCGGGCAAGTAGATCAGGTGTGGCGGACTGTTGGGGTCATCGCGGTGTTTGGCGAGCGAAGAACCCGCAGCAATCCATCCTGCCGTGCGTCCCATGACTTCGAGCACAAACACGAGATCGTGCTGACCCATTCCTTCAATATCCTTGGAGGTTTCGCGCACCAGTGTGGAAACGTATTTGATCACGCTTCCGTAGCCCGGGCAGTGATCGGTCCCCACGAGATCGTTGTCGACGGTTTTGGGGATGCCGATGACGCGCAGTTCGTATCCACGCTCCTGTGCCAACTTTGAGATTTTATTGGCGGAGTCCTGTGAATCGTTGCCGCCAATGTAGAAGAAATAGCGGATGTTGTGTGCCTGAAACACTTCGAGCACCCGGTCAAAATCCTGCGATTGCTTCAGTTTGAAACGACAAGTGCCAAGTGCGGAAGCTGGCGTGTGACGCAGCCCGCGAATGGTTTGCTGGGATTCGTCGGCCAGATCGATCAGCTCTTCGTTGAGAATGCCGAGGATGCCGTTCATGCCCCCATAAATTTCTTCGATACACTCGTGGTTGAGTGCTTCGGACACCGCACCCGCCAGACTGGCGTTGATCACGGTGGTAGGCCCCCCCGATTGTGCGATTAAACAGTTTCCGATAAGTTCTTCAGACATGCCAGTTTCTATAGATGATTCAGAGGTCGAGTCGAAGAAATTAATCGTTGTTCGTCAATATCCTTGTCGGTGGAATTCAATTTTGTTGACCCTGCTTGCCAATTATTGTCATAGGGAAGAGCGCCTTGGTTCAGGGGTGCGCCGCAAATCCCAAAACCCAAACTGACCTCGCACCTGCATGAAGATCCTGATGGTCGCACCCGAGGTGGTGCCGTTTTCAAAAGTTGGAGGACTGGCTGACGTGGCCGGGGCACTTCCGCTGGAACTCACTCGCATGGGGCATGATGTTCGCATTGTCTGCCCGAAGTATTCCTTCATTCGTCCCGAATCGAGCTGGAAGGCACACGAGCAAGCGCTGCACGTCTATCTCGGCAGAGAAGTGCGGTTTTGTCAGGTCTGGGAGACCCGGCTGGCAGACGAGGCTACTCCGGTTTATTTGCTGGAACACGATGCCTACTTTGACGTGCCGACGGTGTATTCTGATGACTATCGTGAATACGAGCGCGAGGGTTACCGCTTTGCATTTTTCAGCCGTGCGAGCCTCGATCTCTGTCATTTTCTCGACTGGATTCCGGACGTCATTCACTGTCATGACTGGACAACCGGACTGGTGCCAGCCCATCTGAATACCCGTGAGCTGGGAAAACCCCTGGGGAAGACAGCATCGGTGTTGACGATTCACAATCTTCAGTTTCAGGGCATTTTTCATTATGACGTATTGCCGTACAGCGGACTGCCCATGAGCCTGTTCAAGGCTGATGGGCTGGAGTGCTATGGCCGGGTGAACTACATGAAGGGTGCCATCTATCACTCCCAGAAGGTGACAACCGTCAGCCCGACCTACGCCCATGAAATTCAGACTGCTGAGTTTGGGTTTGGGTTGCAGAACACGTTGAAATTCAAGGCATCGGACCTCATTGGTATCGTCAATGGTGTGGATTTGTCGGAGTGGAATCCGGCGACAGACCGCCATTTGCCAGCTCCGTTCTCGAAGGACGACCTTTCGGGAAAACGTGCGGCAAAACAGGCGCTGCAGGAAGCCTTTGGACTCGAAGTGGATCCGGGTAAGCCGATCTTTGTCATGGTGACCCGCATGTTCAGCCAAAAGGGACTTGATGTGCTGCTGCAGGCTGCTCCTCGTGTGATGGAAGAAATGCACGTGCAGATCGCGATTTTGGGAAGCGGGGATGCTCAACTCGAGCACGGATTTCGGATGCTGGCCGAGCGCTTCCCCGGACGCGTTGGGGCCTACATTGGCTACAACAATCCCCTGGCCCACCTCACCTATGCTGGTGGGGATTTTCTCTTGATGCCCAGCCGCTTCGAACCCTGTGGACTGAGCCAGATGTATGCGATGGCCTATGGCACCCTGCCGGTTGTTCGCTCCACAGGTGGACTGGTTGACACCGTGCAGCAATATGAGGAGGGCAAGGGCATCGGCACGGGTTTCAAATTTGATCACCTGACAGTGGATGCCCTTTATTACACGATGGGATGGGCCTGTGCGACCTTTTACGACCGAAAAGAGGAACTCACCCAGCTGCAGCGTAACGCGATGCAGCAGGATTTTTCGTGGAAGCTGCCTGCGAAACAATACGAACAAGTCTATGCCTGGGCAGTTGAAGCGAGAACCGGAGTTTACCCCCTCTGAGAAACCGCGCACACGTTCGATGTGCCCCTGTTCCTGTCTGGAGCAGGTCAGGGAAGCCGACACCCCCCATCGATCAAGGATTCAGAGGCAGGTCCACTTGAACTTGGGTGCGAATTGAGCTATTGCAGGAAGCATTGATATGAAAACACTCGTCTCCGGAGTCGCCGCTTACATGGGAAATCGCTCCCATCGGCGCAATACCCGCCTCTTGTATTCCTTCCTGCTCGTCCTGTTTGCCCTGGTGACCGTGTATTCGCTGGCATTTCACTGGTTGATGGAACTCGAAGGGCGGCAGTACACTTGGATCACCGGATTTTATTGGACCCTGACAGTCATGTCGACGCTTGGGTTTGGAGACATCACATTCGAAAGTGATATCGGGAGACTGTTTTCTGTGGTTGTGCTGCTATCGGGCGTGATTTTTCTGCTCATTCTGATGCCCTTTACCCTGATCGAGTTTTTTTATGCTCCATGGATGGAAAAACAGTCAAAGGGACGCATTCCACGATCCGTTTCCGATGACCTGAGTGACCACGTCATCCTCACTTCCTACGACGCGATTGCGCAGGCACTGATCGAAAAACTCGACCGTTTTTCCCGCCCCTATGTCGTGATCTGCCCGAATGATGAGCAGGTACTTCGGCTGATGGATCAGAATGTTCGCGTGATGCAGGGCGATTTATCAGATGCTTCCACTTTCGAGCGCGCCCGGGTGCAGCATGCAGCGCTGGTCACGGTGACCGGAGACGACATCAGCAATGCAAATACGGCCTTTTCCGTACGCTCGCGCTGTAAGGACGTCCCTGTGGCCAGTCTCGCGAGCACCAAATCTGCTGCAGACGTGATTCGTCTGGCTGGCGGGTCCGTGGTTTTTCAGCTGGGAGAAATGATGGGGGATGCACTGGCCCGTCGGGTGATTGGTGGCGGCGCCGCATCGCATGTGATCGGTCAGTTTGACAAGCTGCTCATTGCTGAAACTGCGGCGCGCGGTACAGAGCTGGTTGATCGAACAGTGATGGAACTGCAGCTGCCGCAAAGCGTTGGCGTGAATGTAGTGGGTGTTTGGGATCGAACCGGATTCAACATCGCCAAACCCGATACGCGCATTGATTTCAATTCGGTTCTGATGCTTTCGGGAACGGCTGAGCAACTGGCGGCCTTTGATGAGAAATACACGCACCCCATCGCGGAGGGTGCCCGGGTCATCGTTGTCGGTGCGGGCAGAGTCGGACTTGCTGTGGCACAATCGCTGTCTCAACGTGACGTTGATTTCCGCATCATCGAAATGGATGCCAAGGCACTTGCTCCGATGGGGGAGAAGGGCATTGTCGGGGATGCTGCCGATTTTGACATCCTGCAGCAGGCGGGCATCATCGATGCAGAATCCCTGGTCATCACGTCACGCAATGACGAAATGGACATCTATCTCACGATCTTCTGTCGAAAACTCCGTCCGGATCTGCAAATCATCAGTCGTGCCACCTCGCCAGGAGGCATTGATCGACTGCTTCGGGCCGGTGCCGACATTGTGATGTCGTATGCTTCGATGGGTTCCAACCAGATTTTCAACTACCTGCAACAGAGTGATACCCTGATGGTAGCGGAGGGCATTTCAGCATTTCGCGCAAAATTGCCCGAAAGTGAGCTGGGGAAAAACCTGATCGAACTGGAGCTGCGTGCCAAAACCGGATGCAATGTGATCGCGCTCACACGGGCTGGTGAAATGCAGACCGAAATTGATCCGCGCGCACCGATTGATGCGGACACGGAACTGTTGCTCATCGGCGACCGTGAGTCGGAAGAACGCTTTTATGAGCGCTTTCCGGTTGCGGCTGGAGCGAAAAGTTCACGCCTCAAACTGAGTTGAATGCGGGCAGGTTCCACGCAACCTGCCCTGACAGACTGTGCGCTGACTGTGCAGCGTCTCCTTGAGGCGATGGGAAGGCATGTGTGACGGGTGAAAGATAGCGTTCACATGGACTGCAGTGCGGCTTTTCGCTTCTCATGCGCATGACTTTCGGTTAGCATGCATGCATCATGTTCTACCCCAACGTACCCTTTTTGTGTCTGTCCTTTCGCCCAGCCCGTGACACACTTCTCAGCATGCTGCTTGTCCTTGGGATGGGCCTGCTCGCTGGCTGTCAACAACCTGATGGAGAGCGCATCCGGGTGTTGATCGTTGATGGGCAAAACAACCATACGGTCTGGCCCAAATCGACGATGATGATGAAGCAGTATCTCGAAGAGAGTGGGCGCTTTGAGGTAGATGTTCTGCGCACACAATTCACCTGGCGCGGTGAGAAATGGCTGCCGCAGTATGCACTTCAGGATGGGGTGCAGCGCACGGAGGTTGCCGAACCTGTGGCGGATCCGTCATTTGAACCCGATTTTTCAGCCTATGACGTCATCATTTCCAATTTTGGATGGAAGGCAGCTCACTGGCCCGAGAGCACCCAGCAGTCGTTTGAGCAGTTTGTCTCGCAAGGCGGAGGCTTCGTGTCCGTGCATGCTGCAAACAATTCTTTTCCCGAATGGCAGGCCTACAACCAGATGATTGGTTTGGGAGGCTGGGGTGGTCGCGATGAGCGCCATGGTCCCTACGTATATTATGATGATCAGGGAGAGCTGATTCGTGACGAGAGTCCGGGCAGAGCCGGAAGCCACGGCCCGGAACACCAATTTCTGATAGAAATCCGTCAACCGGATCATCCGATCACGCGCGGCATGCCCCAGCGATGGCTGCATGCTCAGGATGAGTGCTACGACCGTTTGAGAGGCCCCGCAGAAAACATGACCGTGCTGGCCACCGCATATTCATCTGAAGAGATGAACGGATCGGGAAGGCACGAACCCATGCTGATGACCGTGGAGTACGGAGAGGGGCGCATCTTTCATACCACGCTTGGGCATGAGGACTACTCCTTTGAGGGAGTAGGCTTCATCACCACACTACTGCGAGGAACAGAATGGGCGGCAACGGGCGAGGTCACGCTGCCCATCCCCGCAGATTTTCCGGATGAAACTCACGCAAGGGTTCGCCCTTTTGAGTGGCGGCGATGAAGGTGCTTAGGACGCAGGTCCTCTCTCCTTTGCTCCTGCTGTGTGTGACAGGCAGTGTGCTTTGGGCACATCCTTCAGGTTCTGTTGGCGACCCGCTTGACGGGTTGCAGGAGGAACTGGAGTGTGCATTGCTCACATCGATCCTGGAAGCCTGGTATCCTCGTGTGGTGGATGCGGAACAGGGTGGGTATTGGAGCCAGTTTGATGCCGATTGGAAACGCCTGCCGGATCAACCCAAGATGGTGGTGACTCAGGCCCGCCACGTTTGGACTTCGATTCGCCTGTATGAGCGATTTTCGGAGAGGGACGAACTTCGGCAGATTGCATCCCATGGAGTCGATTATCTGCTGGGCACGATGTGGGATTCTGAGAAGGGAGGATTTTTCTGGCTGCTGGACGAGCAAGGCAATGTGTTGGAGCAAGGCAGGGTGGGTTCACGCAAGCAGAGTTATGGCATCGCCTTTGCGATCTACGCGCTTGCCGCCTATCACGAAGTCACGGGGGATGCGCGTGCGTTGGACGGTGCGGTTCGTACCTTCCGATGGCTGGACTCCCATGCACACGATGCCCGATACGGTGGGTATTTTGACATCATGGGTGCCAATGGTGCGCCGTATGTGAATCCGGAAAACCGGGTCTACGCCAAGAGCCAGAATACCAGTATTCACCTGCTGGAGGCGTTCACCGAACTATTCCGGGTATGGCCGGACGAGCAGTTGCGGTTACGGCTTGTGGAACTGCAGGAACTGCTCATGCACCGCATGATCGATGCGCGGGGCTACGTGAATCAGTATTTTCATGAAGATTGGACTCCGGTCTCCTTTGAACACCATGCGCTGGATCGCTACCGGGAAGTGATGCACTGGGATCATGTCTCATTCGGACATGATGTGGAGATTGCCTATCTGCTCTACGAATCGGAGCTTGCGCTCGGAGGCGAAAAGCTCCCGGAAATTCGACAGTTGGGCAAAAAACTGCTCGATCATGCACTCGTGCATGGGTGGGATGCACAGAACGGTGGACTCTATGATGCGGGACTCTACCGGGATGGTCGCATGCACCTGGTATCGAAACACAAGGCGTGGTGGGCACAGGCGGAACTGCTCAACACGCTGCTGATGATGCATTGTTTTGAACCGGAGGATGCGCACGCCTATGACCAACTGGCGCGTCGCACCTGGGACTACATTTCCACCTGGCTCATTGACCATGAGCGAGGGGGATGGTATGCGCAGGGACTGGACCAAAGCCCTGAGGCTGTCAATGGACTCAAGTCACAGATCTGGAAGGGCGCGTACCACAACAGTCGCGCACTGCTCAATGCGTCACACTGGCTGGAGTGTGCAGAGCAACGGTAAGCCTCATGAGAGCATGCCAACAGTTGCCAGGATGGGTAAACCAAACAACCCGCCGATGCAGTCGGGCGGGTTGACGTAATCGCTGGATGCGAGTTGACTCAGAGTCCGATCTTGGACTTGAGGTCGGCTTTTGAGGTCATGCCGACGATTTGGTTAGCAACATTGCCATCTTTGAAAACCAGCAGTGTGGGGATCGCACGGATGCTGTAGCGGTTGGCCAATTCACTGTTATTGTCCACGTTTACCTTGCAGACCTTGACCTTGCCGGCTTCTTCACTGGCAAGTTCTTCAAGGATGGGTGCGATGGCCTTGCACGGGCCACACCAGGGCGCCCAAAAATCAACGATCACCGGGACTCCCCCGGCGGAAATCGTGGAATCAAAGTTGGCAGAAGTCAGCTCGGTAATGTGTTCAGACATTTCGTTTATGATGGGTTTGGATTGATTCGTTAGTGAATGGGATTCGTTAGTGGTGCATCAACGTGAGCACCATAAAAGAAAGTGAGACGACTGCAATCGCAGCGTCGAGAAAGAGCAGTGAAACCTTGGACAGTGAGCGATGTTGCGTGCGGCGGGTCCGTGATTGTGAGATGTCATCACACTCGTCTCTTCTGCAGGCTGGCTCCTGATCCGATATGGGACGGATGCGCATGGGCTTTTCGGCACGCAGAGGTTGGGCACGAAGCTGGGCTTGCGCTGGGGATTGAGCAGGGACAGATACCACTGGTTTGGAATGGGCTTGTCGGACCCTGATGGAGGGACGTGACTGCAGTCCCGCATCCTTGCGCGCGATTCGGACCCCGGCTTTTGAGGCATGAGGAGGGTTCTGCCTGAAATCGGAATTTGGGGTTGGGGAGGAATCAGCGCGATGCTTCATGACTGTGAATGTTTCAACACGATGTCCCGGATTTCTTCGTGATCTGCATCGTGCAGGGTCTTCCCCTTCCGGCTCAGGTCCTCAACGGTTTTGAGCGCGGTTTCGGTCAGTCGGTCATGGGTTTCCTCAGAGCCGCCTACGATGGAAAAATCCTCTGCACGCGTGATGCGCTTGTGCCCATCCTGATGATCAAAACCCACTCCAATCAGGTGGGACCGGTTCTGTTGATTTGCTCTCCGCATGGAACTAACCTTGTGGATTTACGCGTATTTTCAAGCTTGGAGTGACGGCATTCCTGCTGGTGTCAGGTGACAACGCAGCATTCGATGTCGGCAAAGGCCTCATGCTGGGCGAGGCGAAGCTTTCGCAGACGTGTGAGTTCGAGCAGGGCCAGGAAGGTGGTGACGATGGTGACAAGTGTGGCGGCAGACTCAAACAGCTCGGAGAAGAGAAATTTGGGGCGGGATGCCATGTGGCGAAGGATGTGGTCCATGCGATCTGCAACGGTGACCGCTTCCTGCTCGATTTCACCAAAATTCATTTTTTCGGCCAGGCGAAGGTAAACCTGATTGATGATGTTCCAAAGGTCGATGCGGTCAATTTTTTCGAGCGGGCGTGGATCACTGGAAGCATGGTCGTGTTTCACGATGCGGTCGACGAGTTGATTGCGCTTATCGATGCGTTCTTCAATCTCGGTGGCCAGTTCCTTGAAACGCCGATATTCGAGAAGCTGTTGTACCAGCTCCCAACGCGGGTCCTGGTTCTCTTCACCTTCGTCTTCGTCAACGACCTGTTCGCGGGGAGGCAGTAGCATGCGACTCTTGATATACATGAGCGTGGAAGCCATGACAAAAAAATCACCGGCGACCTCCAGATTCAGTTTTTCCATCTGATCGAGGTAGGCGATGTACTGGGACGTCACCGTCTCCATCGGAATATCATAGATATCGATTTCGTTCTTTCGAATCAGGAAAATCAGCAGGTCGAGCGGTCCCTCAAACACTTTGAGTTTGATCGCCAGTTCGCTGGGGTCCCAGATGGATTCAGGTGCGCTTGCCATGTGGATCAAAGGAGGACTCCACCTTCGGGGAATTATGAGTGGATTTCAAGGCTTTTGCATGGAGAAGAGGCAGTGCTAGAAGCGGGTAGTCCGTATTCTGACCTCAAAACGGGTGCGGTTGTTACGACTCGATCCCTGGCGCAGGTTGACGCTGAGTTGCAGGTCCCACGAGTTGGAAATTGCATACTGCAGCCCATAGGACTGTTCGTAGAAACGGGAGCCGCGTTCGTCATAACCCAGATTCATGAGGACGCGCAGGTCTTCTCTCAGTTTGTAGCGAAATCCCAGCAAATACTGCTGTAGTTGATTGCTCACAAACTGGGTAGCGAGGTCGAGATCCCAGATGTCACCATCGATGAGTTGGATGCGCGCAAACAGATCTCGCATGGCTAGATCGTCGGTGTCCGCCCGTGCCTGGATGTCCAGGTGTAGCCAATGTGCGGGTCGCAGCCTGGCGTGCAGTGCAAATGTATGCTCCGTGTCGAGCTGGCTGGCATCGGGGAGAAAGGTATCGTGGAAGAGATTGAGATCGATCCATTTATCCTGTTTGCCGTCGAGACGGCGCGCGACGAGTGCATTGAGCACACCGAATCTGATCAGGGAGCCGCTCTGCATCGTATCCAGAGAGGTGCTTGCGCTCAGATCGAGATCAGGGATGCCAGTTCCGTAGAGACGCTGTTCGATGGGCAGGGGCAGATCCGCTTCGTTTCCTTCGGATTTGAGGTAGCGGTACTGCAGGGTCGGTTGAAGCAGGTGGCGCAGGGACTGCAGATTCCAAACCTCACGATGGATCGACCAGTCCGCAAATGCATGTGCGGTGAGGTTAAAGCCCAGTTCAAACTGGGTGCGCTCAAGATTTTCATGCAAACCGGCAATGTCTCGATAACTCAGGTGCTGTGCCGTTGCCTGGGGGAGTAAGTCGAGCCAGTGACGCAGGGCAACGGGGTACCAGAGTTGATAGTAGGCCCGGGCGCGGGTGTGCTCCCGTTCGATTCCACCGTCCGGACTCTGTTCACGAAGGTGCACAGTCGCAACTTGGCCAGAGTGGTAAAGTCGATGATCGGCAAGGGGTGATGGCAGAAGAGTGAGTGCGAGTTCGGGACGGCGTTCGACGACGGTTTCAAAGGATTCATGGCGGAATCGCGTTGTGACGCTCGCGATCAGGGGTCCCCAGATACCGTGGGCTTCCACAAAACTTTCAGGTTGCTGGACCGCACGAAATTGGCCGGGTGCGAAATCGCGGACGACTTCCGAATCGGACCAACTCTCCACGCGGCTGATCAGCTGAAAGGAGGATGCGTAGCGGTGAATGAGGGACAAATCGACAAAATCCCGTGATCGGTCAATCGCTTGGCCGAGTGTATCAGTGCCCAACTCGCCCTGATCGTGAATGAATCCGCTTTGCAGGTGGGTTTTCAGGTAGTGTCCGGTCGACCACTGCTGTTCGATGTCAAATCCAGGACCCACAAGCCAACCTCGTTTACTGAAGCCTTGAACGTCTGCAAACCAGCGGGAATGTTCGGTTGCAAGGAAGATCGGGCGGATTTCGGCGTAGGTGCCAAGGTCTCCGCTGTAACCCGCTGTTCCCGTCATGCTGAAGCGGGATCGTTCCAGTGAGTGGCGGTAGTAGGGCCAGTAAAAGAAGGGAACTGCGCCGAGTTGTAAAGTGACGCCGCGAAGGATGACGGCGTCGTTCCCTTGTTTTTCCACAGAGCGCGCGTTGCCCTGAAAGGAAAAGGAGTCGGGTTCGCCCCAGAAAAAATGCGCATTTGGGGCAACCAAATCGGGACCCTCCACCTGCAGGGACTCGCCTTCGAGAAAGAGATTGTTGAAACCAGCCCGGTAGGATTGTGCACTGAAGCGATTGGAGTCGATGTCGATGTGAAACTCCTCTCCGACGATTCGCGCCTGACCGGCTTGGATTTGGGCCGTCTGCTCCGCAAGAATGGAGCGGTTGGTGGTGTCCATGAGCAGTGTTTCGGTGCGAAGAAACTCGATGGGTTCATCCGAAGGAAGCGAGCCTGCGCTACCGAGAAAGGAAGGAAGCGATTGGTCAGGTTCCAGCTCTCCCGGGTCGGCCAGCAATCTGACATTTCCGAGCAGTTGCAGTCGATCCGTGTTTCGAGTCCAGCGCAGTTGATCGGCTTTCAGGTAGAATGGTTGAAGATGAATTTCAACCTGTTCACTGATCGTTACCGATTGACTGGCCTGATCGATTTGAATGGGACCACTGTTGGTAATGCGTACCGGTTTCGGCTCGTTGGCATTTCCGGACATGGAGGTAACACCCAACAAGAAGAGCAGGGAAATGGAGCGGTAGAGATGCACTGGCCTTCATTACAGGAATTCCACAGCCAGCGACAAGTGGAATATCGCGCCGGAGGCAATTGTTGCGAACCCGAAACCGATATACTTTGGCAACTGCTCCATTCTGCGGCAAAACGCTTGCATACAATCCTTGGAATCTGCGGACAGAACGTTGCTAAAGTGCCTGCGTCGGTGGATTTTCTGGACTTCGGGAGTAGCTTAGCGATAATCATTTCGACGTTTGTGCGTCCCTATCCATCCATGGAAACCACCGTGAAACTAAGCAAGTCCGATTTCAACCGCATCCTCGAAGGTCGCCACCATGAACCCCACGCAGTGCTGGGCATGCACCCACTGTCCAATGGCAAGGGTGTCGTTGTCAGAGCGTTCATCAAGAATGCACATAGCTGTGAAGTCGTGGATGTTACCACAGAGGCGAATCGACGCTATGCCATGGATCGCCTGGCGGATGAGGGGCTTTTTGAAGTGGTGATCCCGAACCGGAAACTGTTTCGCTACCGCTTGCGAATAGAGCAGTACAATGACGAGATTCGACAGTTCTGGGATCCCTATTCCTTTCTTCCGAGCATTGATGAAAAAGGGGTCTATTATTTCTGCGAAGGCACAGACCGCAAACCCTACCAGAAACTGGGTTCCCATGTCCGGGAAATCGATGGGGTGCGGGGAGTCAGCTTTGCAGTTTGGGCACCCAGCGCCAAACGGGTTTCAGTTGTGGGCGACTTTAATCAGTGGGACGGACGCTATCACCCGATGCGCGTTTTGGGGTCGAGCGGTATCTGGGAGATTTTCATTCCGGGGCTGGTGCAGGGGTGCTACTACAAGTATGAAATTGTTGGCAAAGATCATCAACTGCTCTTGAAGAGTGATCCATTTGCGAGTTATTACGAATCCCCTCCGCACAATTCCTCGATTGTGTATGATACCGAAGGGTATGAGTGGCATGATGAACAATGGTTGAAAAAACGTGCCTCAAAGGATTGGCGTAAGGAGCCGATCTCGATCTATGAAGTGCACCTGGCTTCGTGGAGACGCATTGTGGAGGATGCCAATCGCTCCCTGACGTATCGTGAGGCCGCTCATGAACTCGTTGAATACGTAAAAAACAATCATTTCACTCACGTTGAGTTCATGCCATTGGCAGAGCATCCGTTTGCTGCGTCGTGGGGCTATCAGGTTACGGGATTTTTTGCTCCGACCAATCGCTTTGGCGAACCCAAGGACTTCATGTACCTGGTTGACGTATTGCACCAGAATGGAATTGGTGTGATCATGGACTGGGTGCCGGGCCATTTTCCCAAGGACAGTTTTGCGCTGGCGGAGTTTGACGGATCCCATCTCTATGAGCACTCGGATCCGCGACAGGGACAACACCAGGACTGGGGCACCCTGATCTTCAATTTTGGTCGCAACGAAGTGCGATCATTCCTGATCGGAAGTGCGATTCATTGGATGGATCGTTACCATATTGACGGCCTGCGTGTGGATGCTGTGGCGTCCATGCTGTACCTCGACTATTCCCGCAAGGATGGAGAGTGGATTCCCAATCGATACGGTGGACGGGAGAACATTGAGGCGATCGAGTTTTTGCGCATCGTCAATGACGCTATCCATGAGGATTTCCCTGGTGCCATCACGATTGCGGAGGAGTCGACTGCGTTTGGCGGTGTTTCACATCCGACAGCAGTCGGTGGACTTGGGTTTGACTTCAAGTGGAACATGGGGTGGATGCACGATACCCTGCGTTACTTTCAGAAAGATCCAATCTACCGACGTTGGAACCATGACGACCTGACCTTCGGCATGGTGTACAACTACTCTGAGCATTTTGTATTGGTGTATTCCCATGACGAAGTCGTGCACGGCAAAGGCTCGATGATGGGCAAGATGGCTGCAGGTTCGATTTCGGAGAAAGCCCGAAACCTGCGCGCACTCTATGCTTTCATGTGGGCCTGGCCAGGCAAGAAAACACTCTTCATGGGGTCGGAGTTTGGCCAGATGGCAGAGTGGCACTACGACTCCAGTCTCGACTGGCACTTGCTTCAGTACAAGGACCATGAAGGCATCACGTGCCTGTTGCGGGATTTGAACCAGTGGTATGGCACGCATCCCTGGTTGGCGCGGGGTGACCACGATTCGATGACGTTCAGCTGGATCAATTGTCACGACGCTGAGAACGGTGTGGTTTCCTTTCTACGCTTCGGGGATGCGCCGGAGCAGACCTTTGCCGTGGTCATCAATGCAACTCCGGTGGGTCGCAGCCACTATCGGCTCGGTTTGCCCTTTGAAGGGAGCTGGAAGGAAGTGGTCAATACGGATGCATCCGTTTATGGAGGCTGGGATCAGGGCAACATGGGCCGCATTCACGCGATCAAGCGCGAGTGGGATAACCAGACCTGTTCTGCCGAGGTGTTTCTTCCGGGTTTGACCACACTCGTGTTTCAGTTTGAAGGCAAGAAGGCATTGACGGACTGACCCTTGGATTCTTCCACAAAAAAAAGCCGGAACTCGACGGGCGAGTCCGGCCTGGAAAATATGGATGTGGGGTCGTGTAGAAGATCCGTCACATCAGCTCCGCGCTGCCTCAGGCAACGGGAACCACATTCACGCGGCGGTGAACCTTGTCAAATGCGACCTGTCCGTCGGACAGTGCAAACAACGTGTGATCGCGTCCGATACCGACATTCTGGCCGGGGTGGAAACGGGTGCCACGCTGGCGAACAATGATGTTGCCCGCGATGACGGCTTCGCCGCCGTACTTCTTGACTCCCAACATTTTGGGATTGCTGTCTCTTCCGTTCTTTGAAGTTCCCTGTCCTTTTTTATGTGCCATGGCAAATTCGTGGGTTTAGGTGAATGATAAGGGCGCAACTCGCCTGGTCAGGCGACGATTTCTTCGATCTTGATCAGGGCGATGGACTGGCGGTGTCCGCGGCGGCGCTTGTAACCCTGACGACGTTTCTTTTTAAAGATAATGATTTTGTCGTCTTTTTTCTGTTCGATCACGGTCGCCTTGACGGATGCTCCCTTCACGAAGGGGGTTCCAAATTTCACTGAGTCTCCTTCGCCCACCATCAGAACGTCAGTGATCTCGATGGAATCTCCGGGATTCGCGTCCGAGAACTGATTAACCTTGATCACATCGTCCTTTTGGACTGTGAATTGTCGTCCCTGTGTTTTGATTGTGGCTTTCATGGAAAAGAATCGATCAAAGCGAAATTGAATTGCATTGCAAGAAATATTCGAACGGAACCCGGAAAATCATTGGAGCCGAGGCATGGAACCCGAAACGGTGCGAGCGTTTTACGAGAAAGAAGATGTGGTACTGCACTATGCTGCAGCGGTGCATCGGGTTGGTTTATGGAAAAGCGAGGAGTTTTTGCTCACCCGTCTGTTTCGTCCCGACCAACACCTGCTTGAACTCGGCTGTGGTGCGGGTCGCATCACATTCGGACTGGTGGATTTGGGTTACCGTTCGATCATGCCTACAGACTATTCTGCGGGCATGATCGATATGGCGAAGCGCATTGCACAGGAGCGTCGGATCGAACTGGGCTTTCAGGTGGCCGACGCCTGCAACCTGCCGTTTGAAGATGCGAGCTTTGACGGGGCCATCTTTGGATTCAATGGATTGATGCAGATTCCGCATTCGTCGCGACGCCTGCAGGCGATGCGTGAGGTTGCGCGGGTGATCCGCCCTGGCTCGCACTTCTTTTTTACGACTCATGATCGTTCCAATCCGAAGCGGCGCAAGCAGTGGAAAAAGGATCGCAAGATGTGGGAAGCGGGTCGGCAACCTGCTGCCTATGATGAGTTTGGAGATTGCATTGGAGAAACCAGATGGGGGGAGATGTACATCCACATTCCCATTCGGGAGGAAATCAGCAGTCAGCTGGACCGTGCAGGCTTTCGACTGTTGTCGTGCGAGAAGCGCTCCATGATTGCGGTGGAGGATCAGGCAACTCGCGAATTTTCTGATGAGTGCCTGATGTGGGTTGTCACGCGAAAATCGTAAGGGTTTTTCGAGAATTGAGTAAAATTACGCCACTTTCGTTCGATGGACAACTGAGTTGGTA
This sequence comes from Puniceicoccaceae bacterium, assembly GCA_040224245.1. Lineage (NCBI taxonomy): Bacteria > Pseudomonadati > Verrucomicrobiota > Opitutia > Puniceicoccales > Puniceicoccaceae > Puniceicoccaceae bacterium. The sequence goes on from JBEGIR010000070.1 coordinate 22,761, forward strand.
CCGAGCTTGCTTGGTAGAGGGTATCCGGGCTTGAATGAGTAGGTTGAGGGAAAGAATTTCCGACCCTTCAGGAACCGGGTGAACGAAAGGAACCCCATGTTGGAGCGAAAGAATGAACCGCAGTTTGAAGCATTACGCGTTCTGGTCGTAGAGGACAGCGGGTTGAGTTATGCGCTGATCGAAGTGATGCTCGAGTGCCTGACAGGTGCGACTCCTGATCGTGCGGTCAATGGAAAGGAAGCGGTTCAATGCGTGCAATCGAAAGACTATGATTTGGTGATCATGGACCACTTGATGCCAGTCATGTCCGGGGTGGATGCCACACGTGAGATCCGACAGTGCATGCCTGTATGGAAGCAACCTGTCATTGCAGGGCTTTCCGGTGCAACCTCTCAGGCGGATTTGCGATGCTATCGGGAAGTGGGGATGGACTATTTTCTGGCCAAACCGATGCGACTGGAGGATTTGCGGAGTTTGCTCGGACAGGTTGTGGTCCGTGAGCATCGTGCGTATTCATGGAATTCCATGCAAATCGGTTCTGCACTGGTACCAGCGGGATTGGGCTGATTTCGGAAGATTCCGGTGAACGGACAACGCACGGCGTTGCCGACTGGAGGAAGTCTACCTTCCGGAAAATACGGTTGTCTTTGGCGTGGGAATCACTAGGGAAAGCCTCGTTATTGAAATGCGGGTGTGCATGAACCCGAGTTCCGAATCCGTGAAACCGCGATCAGACGCACGAAGCGTTACCCCTGCTCCATGAATGTTCTGTTGATTGCCCTTGCCGCGTTGATTTTGTATCTTGTCGCCTACCACACCTATGGTCGCTGGCTGGCACGAAAGATTTTCCGCCTGGATGCATTGGCGGAAACTCCTGCCTATGCGCTGGAGGATGGAAATGACTACGTGCCAACTCCGAGACAGGTGGTGTTTGGGCATCACTTCACCTCGATTGCTGGAACGGGGCCGATTGTAGGACCGGCACTCGCGGTAATCTGGGGGTGGGTGCCAGCCCTTTTGTGGGTTTTGTTCGGCTCCATCTTGATTGGGGCGGTGCATGATTTTGGCTCACTGGTGATCTCCCTTCGCAACCGAGGGCAGACGATCGGCGACATCGCAGGGCGGGTGCTCGCACCCAGGGCGCGGTTTCTGTTTCTGGGCATCCTCTTCCTGGCACTGACGATTGTCCTGGCCATTTTTGGATTGGTGATTGCGGCGGTGTTTCGAACGTTCCCCTCTGCGATTTTCCCCTGTCTTGTGCAAATCCCACTGGCGGTCATGATTGGACTTTTCCTGCACCGGAAAGGCGTTGGCCTGCTGATTCCGAGCGTTGTGGCCCTGGCGCTGATGTATGCGAGTGTTTATTATGGGGATGCAGGGTGGCTGGGAACTTTCAACCAAACCCTTGCCCAGTGGAGCACAATCACGTGGGTAATGGTGCTTCTGATCTATTCCTACGTGGCATCGGTGCTTCCGGTATGGGCACTTCTGCAACCACGCGACTACATCAACAGCCTGCAGTTACTGAGTTCGCTTGCGCTCGTGCTGATAGGACTGTGTGTTGCTGCGTTTGTGGGAGGTGTACCGGTGGAGCAAGGTGGAGTGCGCCCAGCACTCGAATTGGCAGCACCGGCCTTTCGGCTGTCAGTTGAAGGAGCACCCGCGATCTTTCCATTTCTCTTTGTGACGGTTGCATGCGGAGCGATTTCCGGGTTTCACTGCCTGGTTTCATCCGGAACTTCGTCGAAACAGCTGCGCAATGAAAAAGACGCGCAGATGGTGGGCTATGGGTCCATGTTGACTGAAGGATTTCTCGCAACCCTGGTGATTCTTGCCTGTACGGCGGGCATCGGACTCGGTGCTCACGCGATTGCGGGTGATGCGAATTCCTCGATCATGACGGGAGCCGATGCATATCAGGCTCGTTATGCGACCTGGAGTGGATTGAATGGACTGGGTGCAAAAGTCAGTGCGTTTGTGGACGGTGCAGCCAATTTGTTGAAAGTGGTTGGCATCGGTCCTGCCATGGCGGTTGCGCTCATGGGGGTGTTTGTGGCCTCGTTTGCTGCAACCACTCTGGACTCTGCCTGCCGTCTGCAGCGTTATGTGACTCAGGAGCTTGCCCGCACCTCTGGGATTCGTCTGTTACAGGGCAAGCATGCGGCGACGCTGTTTGCCATTGGAATTGCGGGGCTGATTGCGGCACTTCCCCTGCCAGGAAGGGAATGGACGTGGGCGTCTGCGGGTTCCGGCGGATTGATTTTGTGGCCCCTGTTTGGTGCGACCAACCAGTTGCTGGGCGGGTTGGCTTTTCTTGTCATTCTGTTCTGGCTCCGTCGTCGGCAGTTGCCCATCGGTTTTGTGCTGCTGCCAACGGTTTTCATGTTGATCCTACCCGCTTCGGCGATGCTGATTGAGCTGACGCAACCCTCCGGCTGGATTGCTACGGGACAATGGCACCTGGTTGGCATTGGAGTGGCGACAGTGTTGCTTGAACTCTGGATGATCATAGAGGCCTTGCTGGCATGGAAATCGAGCAACGGTGTCCTGGAAACCCCGGCTGACAGCTGATCGAGAGACTCGGTTGCCACTCGCAATGGAGGATCAGCAAAGTCCATTAGGGTGTTTGAACGGGTGGCAGGATTGCAAAACAGGCAAGATGATCCTTTATGTGGGACGATGAAAAGAAGCGAAGAAGATTTCAAGAGGTACAAGGAAGCAGAAGCAAAAGCACTGGAGTGGCTTTCGCAGATGAAAGCGACCAATGCCAACCCTGTAGACATGGAGTTGGCTCTGCTGGTGGCCGTGTATGAATTGCATAAAGGGTCATTGCCTGCGGGAACTGTAACCCGCGTGATTCAGGGGCACCTTGCTACCCTGGAGAGTTATTATGGCGGAAGCTGAACTCACGCAAAGCATGTGATGCCAAAGCGACGCTCAGACTGACATTTGGGTAGCTGTTCGCGTCGGATTTCCTCGCTCCTGTGCGGGTAATCTGCACGGACAATCCGGAGCAGCAAACAGCGGCGATTTTGATTTACTTTTCGGTGGGGATTGCGAAGGGTTAAGCTCGGCGTATTCGTATAACGTTGATCCCATTGATGAGCCTCGCACCCGTAAAACACTACTATAGCAAATCTTCGGTTGAAGCCTGGTTTCGCCACCTGACGAAGGACTGGGAGGGTTATTTTTCGCAGGAACAACTGAAGAAGGGGCGGGAAATTTATCTGGGCAATGGTATTCGTGAAATCGAATTGAGTGCTGAGGATGCCATTGTGCATTGTGAAATCGGGGACAAAGCGTATTATTCGGTGATCACTTGGAGTCGGCAGGGTCCCCAGGTACGTTCGTCCAGCAAAAAAAGAGGTAGACCTGAGTCCATTGCCGTTGCCGGAATTTATCAGATCGAAGAACTCATCGGGGATCTGATCAGCGAAATGCCCATCGATCTGTTTGGCGAAGACAGGGAGGATGATGGGGAAATCGAACTCGAGGCCGAAGATTTTGAGTCGATTGAGGATGCGGAGTCGATCCCATCTGGAAAGAGCCAGGAAGAACCTGCTACAGTGGAGGTTGAATTACCCCAGCGCAATCGACCGCTGGTGCTGACCTTCCGCGGATCTGAGGATGGACTTGGCTTTGATGCGTGCTGGATGAACCCGGATGGCGTGCAGGAACCCGCGCTTTCCATCGGAGAGGATGCCAGTCCGGTGTTGAGTGAACTGGAGAGTGAATCCCTGATTCGACTGGCTACGATGGCGCGAAAGGCGGGCTTCACGCTCGACAAGGAGACACGGTGTTTCATGATGCCCGACATTGGGCGGTTTATCCCGTTTCTCAGCCATGTCCTGCCCAAGTGGAAGGCGCATTTTACCATCGTGCGCGAAACGGAGGTCAAGCGTCTCATGCAGGGCATTCAACCGGTTGAGGTGGACGCTACGGTCGAGGAATTTCTCGAAGGCGACCAGCAGCGTTTTGAGATCGACTGGAACTATAAAAGTGGGGGACGGGTCTTTACCCGACAGGAATCCGAGGTGCTCAACAGCCGTCGCGGTCAACCCGTCTATTTGCCCAATCGCGGCATTGTGCAGCTGACAGATTCCCAGGTCAACCTGTTGGACCGATGGTCGGAGTTTCGCAAGGAAGCTTCCCGACAGCGGGTTGAGCGCTATATGATTCTTTCACTCTTTGGGGAGGGAGGCTACAACCTCAAACTTTCCAGGGGGTTGCTGCACTGGAGGAAAAAACTCTTTGCGGCACCGCGACCAGTGGATGTGAATGGCGGGTTCTTCCGGGACTACCAGCACAAAGGCGTAGCATGGATGAAACACGTGCTGGAGTCGGGTTGCCATTGCCTGCTCGCCGATGAAATGGGTCTGGGAAAAACGGTGCAGGTGCTGGGCTTGCTGGCGGAATTGAAAAAGGCATGCTCACAACCGAGCATTGTGTTTTGTCCCGCCAGCGTGATTCCGGTGTGGAAATCGGAAGTGCAGCGCTTTTTTCCGGAGTTGAATATCCTTCAAGTGACCGGGCAGCGTTCGATTGCGGAGGCGAACCTTTCGGAATTTGATCTGGTGATCTGCAGCTACACTCAACTGCGTCGCAATGTGGAACTGTTTCGGGAAACGCAATTTCGCTGCTGTGTGCTCGATGAGGCCCAGGTGATCAAAAATCCCGACACCAAAGTATCCCGTGCGTGTTTTGCAATGCGCTGCCAGTACCGCCTTGCGGTGACGGGCACCCCGATCGAGAATCACTACAAGGATATCTGGTCGATTTTTTACTTTTTGATGCCCGGATTGCTGGGCAACCGTACCCGCTTTGATAGCATGGTGGAAGGAGGAGGGGAGGGTTTTTCCATGCGATTGCGCAACCAGCTTGCGCCCTTCATCCTGCGTCGCACGAAGGAAGAAGTGATCGCTGAGTTGCCCGACAAAAATGAGATGCAGCTCAACTGCAGCATGTCTGATGTGCAGAAGAAGGAATACACGCGTCTGGTACAGGAGGGACTCAAGCGCATCTCCACTGATGATGCGCTTGATACCCTGCAGAAGCGGTCGTTCAGCTTTTTTGCGCTGCTCACCCGCTTGCGCCAGGTCTGCTGTGATCCGGGCCTGCTTCCGTGGATGGATGTGGATCCTTCCAAAAGCGCCAAGATTCAGTTGCTGGTTGAAAAACTTGCCGACATCTACGATGCGGGCCACAAGGTCGTGATTTTCAGTCAGTTCGTTGGATTGATTGACCGACTCAAGACGGTGTTGGAACGGGAATTTCCCGCACTGAATCTGTTTGTATTGACTGGTAAGACGGTGGATCGTGCGAAACCAGTCGAGGGTTTCCAGAACTCGGCGAATCCGGCAACCATTCTGGTCAGTTTGAAGGCGGGCGGTACGGGAATCACGCTGCATGCTGCAGACTATGTCTTTTTGCTCGACCCGTGGTGGAATCCGTCGGTGGAAGCACAGGCGATTGATCGGGTGCACCGTCTCGGCCAGGAAAATCCGGTCTTCGTCTATCGTGTGATCACGACGGGAACGATTGAGGAGCGAGTGCAGCAGTTGCAGCGGGAAAAACGGGAGATGTTTCGCACGCTCATTGAGGATCTCAAGGATGTCAGTGAGCACCGGGAGCACCTCAACGCGCTGAAGGAGCTTGTCGCACTGCAAAACTGATCTCACGGTTGCTTGTTTCCTGATCTTTTTTCAACAAATCAGCCCGCATTCTCCAGATCGATGAGTGGGCATTGTTCGTCCTTCAAACCATGCTGAAACAATCCACTGCTTCCTATTCCCGCTGGAGCCACGCTGGTTTGGGCCTACTATGCTTTTTGTTGATTTGGTTCCGTCTGCCCGGACTCTATGCAGCGGGCAATTTTGTGGCAGAGGACGGGTGGGTCTTTTTTGCAGATGCGTTCAACGAGTCATTTCCATTGGTGTTGTTTAAGCCCTATGCAGGGTATTTCCACCTGCTTCCGCGACTGATTGCGGAGCTGGCAGGTGGGTTGGACTTTGCAGTGCAACCCACGGCCTATGCGGTCGTAGCAGGGCTGTGTTCCGCCCTGTTGCTGACCCTGTGGTATTTACCGGTTTTTCGCTGTCACCTTGCATCAGATGGCCATCGGGCGGCCATCGTGCTCCTGCTTGCCGTCTGCCATCATGCGGAAAATCTCAGTCTTGTATTGGGACTGCATTGGTATTTGAGCTTTGCATTGGCATTGTTTGCGCTGGCACCTCTCCCTGCGGGGAAAAGTGCGGGGATGATGACAGCAGGATTATCGGTACTGGCCGCTTGGTCCAGTCCGTCAACAGTTGCGCTGGTGCCGTTGCTGGTGTGGCGCTTCTTTCGCCCGCTGAACCGTCGCCATCGGTGGTGGTGTGGATTCACACTGCTCCACATCGCATGTGCGCTGGCCTTTATGGCGTGGATGCGGGTGGATGAGCCGTCTCGCGTGGCGCATGCCTCTCCGGGTGAATTGGTTCTGGCGACCAGGGTTATCATGGTGCGTGGCTGGCTGGGAAGTACCCTAATTGGAGAACCGCTGGCGCAGGCATTGGGAGCGCTCTCACCACATGTGCTGGATGCACTTGGTGTGGGGGTGGGGTGTTTTCTGATGGGCATGGTCTGGCGATTGAGGTGCCGAGCGGGTTCTGGTTTGGGCTTGCCTGGGGTCGAGGTGATGTGGGGCATGGCAGCGATCCTCATGCTGGCATTGAGCTTGCTGCGCTCGCTTTATGTGGCTGAGACTGCTCAAGCAGTATTGCCGCGACACATTCGTTACCTGACAGCTCCTTCGCTGCTGCTGTTGGTGTTGGTTTGGAGCCTGATTTACAAATGGGCGACAGCTGTGCCTGGTTGGCGGATTCGGTTCGTTTGGGGGTTGTGGCTGTTGCAGTTTGGGGTGCTCCTGATCGGAATGCGCAAAGCAAAACATTGGACGCGGGAGTTTGAGCATTTCCCATGGAGCGAACAAGTACCGGCCGTTCGTCAGTTTGCACTCCCAGGGGCGGAGTCAACCCCTGCCTCGCTCTATGTTCCTTCCGATGTGCCGTATTGGGGTCCGGTTTTGAAACGAAACGGGGGCTACCAACACCTGCCCGAGATGGGATGGGTAACGATTCGAGGACTCGAACAATCACCGGAAACTGCGGAAGCCATCGCATGGTTCGGACGATTTCGGGTGGGGACATCGTGGCCGTGGATTGAGCATGAGCTGCTTGGGAAGGTGGAATATCATGGTGAGTTTGAGGGCAGAGTTTGGTTTCGCGACGAAGTTGGCTTATTGTATTTCAGCAGTCCACTGATGTTTCCGCAGTTTTGGGTGATGGACGGACTTCAGTTTTCGTTGGCGATACCTGATGCGAGTGAATCCCTTGCGCAACCTTGAGTCCTTCGCACAAGGGATCAAGCTGCGGGCAATGGCGGGAATGTGACGGATTTGTCATGATGCGACGAAAATTTGACAGTTCAGGATTTGAGTTCTGTTGCACTTGAGGCATGGTGAAAGTGATTTTTGGGGAATCGAAGGGCGCTCCTCCAGCGTTCGATGCTCCGTTTGTTCACCATGAACCGGCATTTTTATACCGAAAAGGAAAACCTGCGCTCTCGTTTGATCCTGATGGGGGAACGCACGACAGATGCGTTTAAGACGGCGCTGCGCGGTTTGCTCAGCGAGCGCATTGTCGATTGTGAACAGGCGATCGAAATGGATTTGGAGATTGATCGACTCGAGCAGGATATTGAGTCTGAAGCAGTGCGCTATATCTCCTTGCGCTCTCCGGTGGCCAGTGATTTGCGCATGGTGATGGCGGCCCTCAAAGCGGCTGGCCGCTTCGAACGCATCGGTGACAGTGCGCGAAGTGTTGCTCGTCGCAGCAAGCGCATCTTGTCCGAAGGTCGTCTTGAAGTGGATCTGCTCGATATTGAGGAAATGGCGGCGATTACACTGGAGATGCTGGAGTGTACGAAATCCATGATTCTGCAGGCCGACCGTGAGGAAATTGATCGCGTGTGTGGCATGGATCGTGAAGTGGATCTGCGCAATGAAAAAAATTTAAAGGGTTTTGTTGAGCAGGCACGACAGGATCCGTTCCGAGCAGCGGTGTTGTTTGAATTATCCCATATTTCCAAAACGATCGAGCGGGTGGCCGATCACGTCTCAAAGGTTGCGCGATTGATGGAACCTCTGACGCAGGAAGGGACCGATTACCGCCACGTTTCCAGCGTGGTTTTGTGACGCCCGTAATCACCGCAGGCATTTGTTTCTGGTGCGGTGCGATAGCAGTTTTGTCAAAACGAGTGCTTGAGTGAATGAAATCTGGGTCGATGGTCGAGTTGACGGCAGGCTCATTTCTGGGGGCCTGCAATTATAACTACATTCTACTCATGGCAAACATCATCAATGTTCTCATTATCGTCGACACTGCGAATCTCGTAAACGGAGGAAATCGTGTCTATCTCGTCAGCGATCACCCGGGTGATCATCATGAAGGAAGCCCTGAACTGACAATTGTCGCCAACGTCGGGGACTTCATCCGCTGGCGATCCGTTGCAGTCAATGCACGGGACCAGGTGGAGTTGATTCACTTTGACTGCGAGAGCAGCACTCAGGTCATCGAGCAGCCTTACTTTGCAAATGGTTGCTGGACAACTGAAGTGGTCAATGCGGGTTCTGAGCAATACACTTTTACCTTCTCGGTGAACGAATGCGGACTCTACTCCTGGGATCCCAAGATCGTTGTGCAGCCGCAATGAGTGAGTGCCGGATGGGATCACCGAGGATTTGAAGTTGCGTCGATACGTTCGAGGGAAAAGATGGAGCCAATATGGTGCACCCGGATGCAAGCTCAAATGATTCGTTTCAGGCGGTCGTCGAGTTTTGTCGGGACAACCAGCGCAAACACGCCCATCAAACCATCGAAATTGGCGAACGTGCCCTGCGCAACCACGGCGATCCATCCGACCCGCTTCATGCCCGACTCCAGTTGCATGTAGGCAATGCCTATGTGGCCTGCGGTAGGGTTTCCCGGGCGATTCCGCTCTACCGTGATGTCTTGGCGAAAGAGAGTACGCTGGACAAGGAGATCATTGCCGATGCCAATATTTGCCTGTCCAGCCTGTTCCTCAATCAGGGGGACTTTCACACCACCTCCACCTTTCTGGAGGCCGCTCTCGAAAGACTGCCCGAACACGGTGCCCTGCGCAAGATTCCGCACCTCCTTTACAATCTGGCCTGGTGCCAGAGCGAACTTCGTTTGTTTGAACAGGCCCGGAACAACTACATTCGGGCGTCAGACCTGTGTGATGAGATCGGTGACATGACAGGACTGCATTGCCAGATCCTGGTCTCGCTGGGCATTCTCTGCATGGACATGGAACACTGGGGGGAGGCCGACCTGCATCTCAATCGGGCGCTGCGCATGAGTGAGCGTCATGAAGATCCCCAGGGAATCGCAAATGCCAAGGCCGAACTGGGTCGACTCTGGCAGCAGTACCGGATGCCAGAGGAAGCCCTGCAGCTGTTTGATGAAGGCATTGATGGATTTCTTAAACTCGGGGAGCAAGGCTATGCGGCGGAGGTAATGCTGTACAAGGGACAGTTGTTGTCGGTAACCACAGTGGAGCTGGCTTCCACGGATTCTTCGCTCATCCTCTTCCGCGAGGCACTGGCGATTGCAGAGTCGCAGCAAAACCTCATGCTGCAGCAAAAGGCACACCAGGCCTTGAGTGGCGAATATGAGCGACAGGGCGATCCCGCTGGCGCTCTGCATCATTTCAAGCGCTACCATGAGCTGAGTCAGGCCATCGAATCCGACGTGAGTCGGCGGCGCGTGGAACACCTGCATCTGCTCACAGACCTGCACTGTGATCGGGTGCGGCATGATGTGGTGCTTGAGAAAAATGAAGAACTGGCGGTTGCCAATCAACGGTTGGCGCGATTGCTCGACGAACGTCGGGAACTGATGGGACTTGCCGCGCATGATCTGAAGAATCCGCTCGCCGGTATTCTCACGATGGTGGAGATGTTGCAGATGCATGAATGCTGCAAACAGTTTGCAGACATTCCATCATTGCTCGAAATTCTTGAAATCAGTGCAACGAGCGCTCGGGAGATCATTCACAACATATTGGAAGATGATCGCCTGGAGCAGGGAAATATTGAATTGAAGGAGGAACCGACCGAACTGGTCAAACTCTGTCGCGAAGTCATTCGCCTGCACGAACACCGTGCGGTTGCCAAAGGCATCCGCCTACAGTTTGAACCGACTTTTTCGAAGTTGGTGTGTCATGTGGACCCGTTTACCTTTCGGCAGGCATTGGAGAATTTGATCTCCAATGCCGTGAAGTTCTGTTCGACCGGAAACCGTGTAGATCTCACGTTGAATGTGGGAGCATTCATCGAGGTTGCCGTCGTGGATGATGGCCCCGGAATTTCAGAGTCGGATCAGGGCAAGCTCTTCCAACGCTTTGCGAAGCTTTCGAACAAACCCACCGGAAATGAAGGCTCATCCGGACTGGGACTCGCCATCGTGAAAAAACTTGTCGAACTCAATGGTGGAACCATTCACTGTGAAAGTGAATTGGGCAGGGGAACGACTTTTCGAATCTGCCTGCCTACCAGTGCATGAGTCCGCGCAAGTAGGCAGTCAGTTCCCTTGCATTGCGAAGTGCCTGGGCTTTGGAGGGATGCCAATCGGCTCCATATCCCAGCTCTCCCTGGGCTGACAGTTCAAAGTGAAAGACCCGAGGTGAAACGAGATTGCGGTTGCAGCGCTTTACCACCCGCATCAAGCCTTCCTTTACGTCTGGGTCGTTCAGCATCGGTCCCAGCAAACAGACGATGCGCGTTGATTCAGGGTATTGCATGAGCAGTTGCTCCACAAAGTTCTGGTATGCTGCCTCAAAGCGATCAGGGTTGACCCCGCTGGTGCTGAAATCATTGGTTCCGAGGTTGATACAAACGACATCGGGGATGAAGCGCGAAGCATCCCAAAGTGCTTCGGGGTGGGTAAAAAAACTGCGTGAATAGAGGCTGGGCAAGGCAGCATCACTTCCCTCATACGGGCCATCGTAGTTACGCACCATGCCAATGCCGGAGCGGGCAACGACCAGGTAGTCTGCTCCGAGGGCATGTGCGGTGTGCCATGCATAGGTATCACAAAAGTTTTGGGTTGACGGATGCCATGATGCGTTCGCGGTCGCTGCTTCAATTCCGTAGCCGCAGGTGATGGAGTCTCCAATGAATTCCAGACGACGGAATTCGGGTTTTGTCCACGGCAGCAATTCTGCTGTATCTGCTGCTTCGATACTGGCAATCTCAATGAGTCCCTCGGCTCCCTCTGTGGCCTTGACCAGCTCAACCTGTTGTGGCGTTGTGTCAGCCGTTGCAGGAAAGGAAAGCGTCATCCACTGTGTATCCACTTTCAGCTTCTCCTGTCGCTCCTGGTTGATAAAGGACTGCATCCAATTGCTCTCACCGTGGGAGCGCAGGTGAATGGAGACGGGGCCGCCCGTGTAGGTGAAACGCAGGCGGGTGCCGGAATACCCGAGCAGGGCATGGCCATCGGGAGTGAACTCCACTCGACCGCTGATGGCGATTGACGGGTGCGCTTCGATGGGATCTGCGTTCGCGCAGATGGAGGTGAACAGGCAAGCTATCGATAGGGTCAGAGTGAAACGGGTACAGTAGCAAATCCGGGATCGCATGAGTGGCCATGATGGACTCCTTCGAACGAAAGGCAATCCTGTGATGGTAGCGACTAGGTTTGTGTTGCAGGCAGCAATGGCTCAGCGCAGGCGATTGCAGCGCTCCGTGAGCAGAAGCTGATAGTCGAATTTTTGTCTGGGCAGTAGGTAGCTTCGCTCGAGTGCCAGCTTCCAGGCGATGGAGTGGTGCAGTAGTCCATTCACGCTTTGATTGACGAAGGATTCGGGAAGCCCCAGCAATTCTTGGCCCAGATAGTTGAGCAGGGTTGCCTTGTCGACGCGATGTCCGTTTGACCCCAGCGGCAGGGAGCACTCCAGGCCTCCGGGTTCTGTGAGCTGTGTATTGCGCAGCCCAAATCGGGGAGCGAGGCGGGTAATGCCCGAAGCGTCTGTCAGCAGGTGCCACTTGCCTGCGTGCATGCCAGAGTTCCCGACAAGGAAATTGAACAGCACGGTTTGGAAAAATGCGGCCCGTTCCTTCATGGGAAAGGTGGTGTGCGCATTGAGAATTGCCACCATTGACTCCATACTGACCGACTCTGCATCAGGCAGCAAACTCGCAAAGGGGATGAGCGGCAGAGTAGTGCCTTGGCCGACGCGATCCAGGCGACGCGACCAGAGTGCAAACCCCGCACTGGGTTCGAGGGTATCAATGAGGCCACACGGTGCCGTTTCAATCCCGGCAACGCTAGCGAGGTGTAGGGTGATGGCCTCATTTTCGGGTACACGTTCGTGCAGGACATCCTGTGGTTTGATCAGGTAGCGACCGCGTTGGGCGTCAGGGATGAAGCTGCATTGTTTGACGGCGAGCGTCATGACAGTCTTTGACTGTGATCCGGGAAAGCTATGGTCGGATTTTTGTTCGGCAGCGAGTGAGCGCAGATCGTCATGGCTCTGCTCCAATGCCTGGAGCTGCTTCAGGTGAGGGCTGAGCTTGCGAAGACCTCCCGGGGTGTAGGGAAAGGGATGGGGTTGTTCGGTCCATTCATAGGTGATGGGGCAAATGCGTTTCATGCAGTTTTTGGAAATCGGTTTTGATACCGGGCAGTGCGGAAATCACAGGACTGCCTGCGGGCAGGGACGCAAGCTGCGGGTATCAGCAATGGTATCCTGTGAATGGAGCAGGTCAATGGATCAGGAGCGGTAGTGCCACTCAAAAAATACGCTGCGAATCGGATTGATGGGGTGCCTTCAACCACAGTTCCATGTTCAGGGTTCGCAGGATTTTCTCAATGACATCGAGGCGAACGGTCGATTTCCCATTTTCCAACTGGGAAATGATGGCGCGACTCAATCCCGAGAGTGCTGCCAGCTCGGATTGGGAAAGCTGCGCAGCTTTGCGGGTTTGTCGGATCATTTGGGATAGTTGCATCATCGTGAGGAAGGCTGAAAATCCATTGGAAATGGGCAGAATTGCAAGGCGGAACTTTGTTTTTGGAGAAAGGATACTCCGATCATTTGCAAATCATCAGGATGGACGAGCAGGTTCTGCGTCATAAACGATGATCCGATTTGCACATCGCACCGCAATGCAACGTTGACCTTCGGGTGGAATTGCATTGCCTGTTTGCAGTTGCCCGTCGCTCCCCATGGAAGGCCTCATCATACTGATTCTGTTGCTCGTGCTGGTGGCACCGCTGGTTCTCTCTGTTATCGCGCTCGTCAAAGTCGGCCAATTGCAGTCCAAGGTGGCCCGGCTGCAGCGACAACTCAAAGCGAGTGGACAGGACGCGGATGTGCCTGTGCAATCGGCTGCTGAAAGCGTACCGCACCTATGCAAACCGCCCGTTGAGCACAAAGCGGTTCGAAGTGCTGAGGTGCCAAAGCCGAAACCAAAACTGGCAAAGGTGAGTCCGGTGCAGTCACCCAAAACCGGCTCCCCGCAAACCCCGCTTGAATGGTTAATGGGAGCGCGTGCGGCCGCATTTTTTGGGATCGCAATTCTTGTCGTGGGGGTGAGTTTGCTGATCGCCTACGCGATCCAGAATGCATGGATGGGACCTACGATGCGCTGTGTGCTGGGTGTCTTTAGTGGAACGTTGCTGGTCGGGATCGGATATGCGAGCGAATGTCGCTCTGCCAACTATCGATTGCTGTCGCGTGCCTTGACCGGTGGTGGAGGAGCGCTCTTTTTTGTGTCAGTCTATGCAGCCTATGGCCTGTATCACCTCATTCCCGCATTGTTGGCAGGAGGAGCATTGTTGTTCTGTGCGCTGGTGATTGGGGCACTCGCCTGGCTGTATCGCTCCCAGGCGGTGGCAGTGCTTGGCGTTGTCGGAGCGTTTCTCATTCCAGTCGTCATTCGGAATACGGTGCAAGAGGGTTGGTTTCTCCTGGCGTATGTGGCCTTGTTGAACCTTCCAGTCATCGGATTGGGGTTGTGGCGACGCTGGCAGTGGCTCTACAATCTGGCTTTTGCGGGCACAGCGTTTTATTTGTTCGAGTGGATGGAATTCTCCCGCGGCCAGCCCATCGTTGTCGGGCTGTTGTTTTCAGTTTTCTATTTTCTGGAATACGCGGCCCTGGGACTGCTGAAACTCCAAAAAGAACAGGAGCGAGCAGGCCGCATTTGGGATCAGATCCGTCTGATGCTGGCCTCAGTGCTTCTGCTTGCGGCGGTATTTACCTTGCTCGATGACAGTGCCTTTTCAATCTGGACCGGACTTTGTTTTGTGGGGTGTGCGGCAATGCACGTGGGGCTTGCCTGGTTTGGGTTCCGCGTGTTTCCAAACTTCACCCACGAGATTTTGTCACTGCTGGCAGGTGCTATCCTGTTTGCTGCTCTGGCATTGCCGGTACAGTTGGATGGAGCATGGGTTTCGGCGGGATGGGCACTGGAAGGGGTGCTGTTGGCGTGGATTGCCAGTCGAACCCGGTCTGCAGCCCTGCGGGCCCTCGGGGTACTGCTTGGGATCATTGGAATCCTGAAGGGACTTGCGTATGACGGGAGCCTCTACGAGCTGACGCCAGAACCCTTTCTGAATGCTCGATTTATCATTGGAATCCTGGCGGCAGGCCTCATGGGAGTGCAGGGCTGGCTGGCGCATCGATCTGAATGGAAGTCGTCAGGCTCGGGATACATCGGTGTGGCTGTGCTTTCGGGGTTAGCCATTGCTATTTCGGATGCGTTCTGGACGATGGGTATGGACTCGATCATGGCCTGGGGTGTGGTTTCATGGGTAATGCTGATTGCGGGAGCGTTGTTGCGCAAACTGGGTTCGGGAGGGAACAGACTGGATTGGCTTGGAGCGGTGATTCTGGCAATCGTGCCCCTCTTCGTGTGGTTTTTTGGCTGGGGCTTTGCACACGAGATTCGCGGCGCGGGCGCATTCATGCACGCGTGGATCTGGATCGAACTCGGAACCGTTGCACTGGCGCTTGCCTGCTGGTTCCTGAGCAATCCTCACCGCGCTGTCGGAAAGACAACTGCTGACGCACGTGCATCCTCAATGCCGGTTTCAGCGGGCATGGGCATGGTATTGCTGTCGATGGCTTCCGGAATTGCGTTGATCTCGGCAGAACTGCAGCACTCCAGTGAGCGCTGGGGTAGCATGGCCATGACGCTGTTCTGGGCACTTAGCTCGGTGGTTTTGATTTTAACGGGATTGGCTCGTCAGCAGATTGCAGTGCGATATCTCGGACTTGCTCTGGTTGTGCTGTGTGCGGGCAAGGTGGTCATGGTGGATTCAACTCAGCTGGAGGGGTTGGCGCGCATCGGTGCCTACATTGGCAGTGGAGTTTTGTTGTTGGTGCTTTCATTCGTCTATCAGCGGGCCAGTAATCATTTCAGCGCATCGCGAAAGTCATGAATCGAGGGATATCAACTATCGTAAACACAATGCGAACAGTAGCCAACGTTCCCTGGAGAATCGTGGTTTTCCTGTATCTGTTGCTGGCGTACTGCAGCAGTGCGCATGCATCAGGAATTGAAGCAGCAGATTTTCAGGTGACGATGGAACTGGAGTTCGATCTGGAGCCAGGCACGGTCGCGAAGCTTCCGGTGGATGCGGATCTGGTTCGCTACAGCCAACGCTTTCCTGACGATCTGCGCATCTTTGATGCGGATGGCAATGCCTGGCCATTCTTTCTCCACATGGAGGAGGTCTCCAGTGAAGCATGGGTCGAGGCTTCCTGGCAGAATCCAGTATGGGTGAGTGGGGAGAATGCAGGTGATGTTTTTGAATGTGACGTGATCGTTCCCTCCGGGGATGCGGGACCGTTGCTGCACAATGGCATGGAGATCCTTACAACTGGAGAGAACTATTTTCGCAGGGTCGAACTGGGATTATCGGAACGCGAAGGTGCGAACTTTGCCTGGGGCTATTTGGTTGCGGATGATTCATCCAAAACCCATTCCCGCATCGAGTACGCATCGAGCAATTTTCGCCACATTCGCATGAGGATTCATTCGAGTGCAAGCAACTCGCGTGAGCGGTTTCAACTCATCGCAGTGAGATTGCGAAGGGTGCGGGATGAGCCGCAACGAACGGATTGGCAAAATCTTCCCTATACTCGCATTGATCCTGACGTGAGCGAACAGGGGGAAGGTCATCAGGTGTGGATGATGGACCTTGGGCAGTCCGCATTGCCCGTTGAACGCATTCGCTTCGAAGTGGAGGATCCGGGCTTTGAGAGAAATGTGCGCTGGTACGGCCGTGATGCGACTGGTCAGCGCTGGCAATGGTTGGGGTCGGACACGCTCTACCGCAAACCCGGTGCCCGCAAGCTGCAGATGGAATCGCTGCAGCGTCCGAACGCATACCGCTTTCTCAAGATAACCGAGCATCATCAGGATGATGCTCCGCTCGAGGTGACGAAGATCGATCTGGGGACACGCCAGCGCTGGTTGGTTTTTGAAGTGGGAAGCGATCTTCCGGCGCAGCTTTGTGTTGGACACACCTCCTTGCGTGGAGCAAATTTTGATCTCAAGAAGCGGGTGACCCCGGATCAAATTGGCAATGCCCCGGTGGTGCAGGTTTCCGCCCATGTCGAGCAGCGGGAACCGTCCATCTGGAAGCGATACGATCACCTGTTTGTCATTGGGGTCACCGCTTTGGCAGTCGGTGTTGTTTTGTGGGTAATCGTCGGAATGATGCGGCGAGTCGATGGTGTGGAAACGAATCGTGATGAGGATGGGTAATGGGAACAAGTAGGAGATCTGATAGTTGTGTTCAAGACCCGTGAAACCTGTCAGATCACACTCCAAGCCCTTGTGAAGAGTTGAAGAATGCGTGAAGGTGCTTATCGTTGACCCATGGCTAAAAAGAAAACTTCTGAGACCAAAGCCAAATCGAAGGCTTCAACTTCAAACACACCGGTAGTGGATTCACTTCGGCAGGTGGTTGCCGCGACCTATGCGGTGATCGGTCAAACCCACATTTGTCACTGGAATGTCAGAGGACCCTCGTTCTTTGCATTGCACATGGCGTTTGAGGAGCAGTACACCGAACTTTTCACCGCTGTAGATGATATTGCCGAACGCATCCGTGCGCTTGGCGCGCTCGCTCCCGGTGGCCTGGGAAATCTCGCCAAAATGGCCGGAATTGACGAAATCAAGGAGGATGCGACTGCTGAAGAGATGGTGAAACACCTTGTTGCAGCCAATCTGAAGCTGGTCGATGCGCTCAAGGCCGCGCGGGATGCTGCCGGAGATGCTGGCGATGTTCAGACGGAAGACCTCATGATCGCTCGCATTCAGGTACACGATAAGACCATCTGGATGCTCAATAGCTACCTCGCCTGAGTTTGGCTAATCCTTTATCCCACAAACCCGCACTATCCGATAAAGGGGTGCGGGTTTGTTGTTGGGTTGTTGCTGTGGATGAGAGGATAGCGTAGTGCGGTTTGCCGACTCAGCCGGAGACTGCGACCGCCTCTCCAAAATGATGGTAGCGGAAGCTTCGCACGTAGTTTTTCTCAAAGGTGGGAAATTGCTCGGTGCTCAGTGCATCCAGGTAGGGCTTCCACATTTCACGGGACTTGTTCCAGTATACATTCCAGTTGTCGAGCACATCCACCAGAAAGGATTCGGGTTCTTCAAACTGGATGCCGCCTACACGGGAGAGTCGACCTCCGAATTTGTTGCGCAGCAGAATGGCAGCGTCAACGGATTGTTCCTCAAAGATTTGAAGCGCATGTTCAACCTGTTGTGGATAGGTGGTCTTGAGCAGATCAATCGTGCCATGAAGGTAGAGTGTGGCACGAATGGAACCCACGCTGTGTGTTTCTGTTTCCTTTTCGGGAACGAACTCAAATACAAACTCAGGCTCGAGACTTGCGATTGAGGCATCGCCAGTCGGCAGGTAGCTGACTGTGAGTACGGGTTGATAATCAATCTGTACGTCCCGAATTTCATAGGTTCGCGCTACGGCCAGCAGCGGAAACAGGAATAGGGTGGCGATGAAGAAGCGAAGGCTCATATTTGTAAAAATGTAGGATGGTGTTGCATGCATTCAAGTGAATCTGCGTCTGGAAGTGTCTTTTCACGAAGCTTTTATAAAACACCTGTAAATTTGCGTAACTCTGCGCGACTCGAGTTCAGTGTGAGCTATGAATTCTCGAAAGGCTTTGCGGGTCCGCTTTGTGTCAGATGGTTCTGCAGCGTTTCTTTTTGCACATTTTGGGGGAATTTCGATTAAGCATTCTGGATTCACGTCGATTGCTGGAGGCTGTGACTGTGCATCGGTTCTGACTCGCAGGTCAGTCCACCATATGGCTCAGTCCATTGGCTGAAACGCGCTCTATCTTCTTCACTTCACCGTCGTTCCACATGGCAAAACCAATGCTGCATGATCTGCTTGATGAATGGATTCAAGAATATGCTTCGGTGATTGGCATCCCGCTGAAATGGGAGCGAATCGATTCTGTTCAGCAATCGGATTTGGGAGTAAAGGAATCCCACGCAATGGGATTTTCTTCGGCGAACAACATTCAGGGAAAGCGTTTCCTCAGTGGACAGGATTGGGATTCTTTCGAAATCGACGGAGACAGGATTGTTTCGTATGTATGGTCGTTTGGCGGGCGTGATCCGCTTGCACTGCGAGTGATTCCAATGGAGCAGGTTTCGGACCCCACCCGGTTGAAGCAGCAACTCCGCTTTCTCCGGAAATGGGTACAGCTCCGTCATGATCTGGGGAAGGACAAGTCCTTCACTCCAAGTAGCCATGACCGTTCGCAGGCGTGGGTGGATCAGCAGCGGGTGGAATGTGCTCTTGAGTCCGAGCGCCTGCGTCTTCGCAATGTTCTGCGAGCAACGGGTGCAGGAACCTGGGAATGGCATATCCCCAGCAATGGGATGGATTGTGATGAGCGATGGGCAAAGCTGCTGGGATATTCGCTGGAGGAAATTTTCCCCTGCACTGTGGAAACACGGCGAAAGTTGATTCATCCTGCAGACGTTCGGCGTTCAGACCGCAAACTGCGGGAGCATTTGAGCGGGGAGCAGGAGTTCTACAATTGTGAACTCCGGCTTCGTCACAAAGCGGGCCATTGGGTGTGGGTTCAGGAGCGGGGACAGGTAATTGATCGCGACTCGCAAGGAAACCCCATTGTCATGGCGGGGATTCAGATTGATATTTCCGGACGCAAGCGGGATGAGGCCGAGCTTCGCAAACTCAATCGCAAATTGGGGAAACACATCAAACGAGTGCGCGAGGAAAAGCGAAAGGCTGAGGAGGCTGCTGCATCCAAGAGCGAATTTCTCGCGGTCATGAGTCACGAGATTCGCACACCGCTCAACGCGATTATCGGGATGAATCAGCTGCTCTGCACGACCGAACTGAATGCGGAACAGGAGGAGCTTGTTGGCGGCATTTCAACCAGCGGAGACGTCCTGCTCGATATCATCAATGAAATTCTTGATTTCTCTCGATTCAGTTCCGGAAAACTGGAACTGGAGCAGGTCAGTTTTGACTTGCATGAACTCATGCGAGAGGTGCGAAACCTGTTTCAGAGTCAGACTGCAGAGAAGGGCATTGCGTTTGAAGTAAAGTGGCCTGAAGGGCAATGTTGTGCACTGTTGGGAGATCCACACCGTATCAAGCAGGTTCTCATCAACCTGGTTGGAAATGCTGTGAAATTCACTCGGGAAGGCAGCGTGGTTCTACAGCTGGAATGGGAAGTCCTCGACACGCAGTGTGATTTGTATCTGACTGTCACCGACACCGGAATTGGCATCGCCCCCGAGGTGCAGAAGTGCCTCTTTGATCCCTTCTCACAGGCGGATGCTTCGACGACACGGCAGTTCGGAGGAACCGGACTGGGTCTGGCCATCTGCAAAAAACTTGTCGATGCGATGGAAGGAAGCATTGAGGTGGAGAGTGAACTGGGTCGGGGAACAACTTTTCGCGTTGCGATCACGCTTCCGACGAGCGTGCAGCAGATTCCGGCACTTGTTTCGCAGGTGGAAGTGGAGCCGCACAACGTGGACCCAGATACGGTTTCGATACTCGTGGCTGAGGATAATGCCTTTAACCAGACGGTGATCGAACGCATGCTCAAACGCTTGGGTTATGCCTGCGACCTTGTGCCCAACGGTGCGTTAGCGTTCGAGGCATGCGCACAGCAGCGCTACGACCTTGTGCTGATGGATGTCAACATGCCGGTGATGGATGGGTTTGCGGCGGCGAAACAGATTCGCAACAACCTGGCGGCTGAGCTGCAACCGGTGATCATCGCGGTTACGGCGCTTGCTCTGCATGGTGACAGGGAAAAATGCATGGAATGCGGCATGGATGACTATCTTGTCAAACCCATCCATTTGTCCGAGCTTGAGAAGAAGTTGCTCTCCTGGCTGGCCTGATGGAATGGCAATCCTTGCCTTTTGCAGTGAGGGTTGCCATGGTGATGCATCTCGTTTCCATTGCTCATGCCTCAACCGAACATCACTACCCCCGAACAGGCCCTGCTGCAGTTGCGCGCGGGGAACTCGACTCCAGAAGCGAAGCTCAAGGCCGCTAGTTTTCTGATCCTGCAAAATCACTTTGCCCACTATCGCGAAGTCATCGAAGTGCTGCGACCTCTGGAGTCGCACTTCTCCGAAAATGTAGAGTGGCTTTATTGCGTGGGCTATGCGCTCGTGACAAAACACGAACCCGCTGCATCGATTCCATATCTGCTGAGATCCATCCGTTACATCCAAAACAATGCCGCCCTGTATACAGCACTCACCTGGGCCTACTTGCAGGTGGATGATTTTGGCAATGCTTTCCTGACCAGTTCGGCGGGCCTGCACAACTGTGCGGAAAAAGGGACTCTTCCGAGCTTGCAATACCTCTCCCGCGTGCGATTTGAAGGGCATCGCGTAGTGGCCTTTCCAAAGCAGGGGATTGACTTCAAATACGCCCTGTTCACAAGCAACACCCAGGAAATTGAGGCTGCACTGCATCACCTCACCCAGCAGTTCACCGAGCAGGATGAACTCGAGATGCTGAGGGAGCACCTGGGGCAGGTAAATTCTATTGCGGAGGTGGGCTGTCTGGTAGGCAACCATTCCGTCTATTTTCTCCATACCTTCCGGCCCCAACGCATGAAGATCATGGATGCCAGCCGTGTGAGTCTCGAGCATGCGAGGGAAAATCTTGAGCTGAATCTGACGGACTCTTCACCACTCGAGGTGGACTACGTTCACACGGCCATTGGCAGGGAATCCGGCACCCTCCGTTTTTTCGACGAGCAGGTCCCGGTCAATTCCCTGAGTAACTTGCTCACCGAACCCTTTGATTTTCTCAAGATTGATGTCGACGGCATGGAAATGGAAGCGCTGGAAGGAGCGGAATCCTATCTGCTCGAACACCAACCTCGAGTGATGATCGAGGTGCTTCACGACTACAAATCCACATTTGAAGCGTTTCTGCAGCGCGTGCGATACCACATCGTCAGCCGTATTGAGCGACCCCATTACAGCAACTACCTCATCGCTCCCGAATCTCGTAAGAGCTGAGTCTGTGGTTGCACATGCATTCCTTAGAGGGAAATCTCCAAGACTCATCGGAGCAGCTCAATCCATCCCACTCCATGGTTTCGACAGTGCTGTTGTGTTATTTCAGGGTCCAACTCATTTGAGTTGATCATCACCAGAACGGGACACTCTGCCGCTCGGAATGCCCCGAGGGAGGGCAGGAAATCTTCGGAAGCCAGAGTCAGAATCACGTTGGATTCAGGGGTAGACGCAAATTTGATGTTATCCAGCAATTCAGTGAGGTCTGGTATCGGGGTTAGCTGTGGTAATGTTACCAATAGCGGACAACGCAATCCTCCCCGGGATTTTCGAATCAGCTGCAGCACTTCCGTCCAGGCATCTTGCCAGGTTTCGATTGTCCCGTGCGTTCCTCCCCATTCGAACTGCAACAAAACCTGTTCTTGGAATTTCTGGAAAACATCAACGTAAGGAGACTGGATCCATCGCAGGATAAAGGTCTTCAAGACCTGAGCATCGTGGACTGACTGCAGGTCGTGAAAGGAAACTGCGACGGGCAGTTCCAATGCCTGAAAACGCGTGAGCAACTCGCTCAGGAATTGGGCGGAATGTTGCATGCTTCCACCCGTTTGAGTGTGCCATTTCAGGCACACCAGATTGATTTCCTGTTGTTTCATCCGAGCTGCAAGGGCTGCCCAGAATCCGGGAATCTGACAAGTCTCGGCAGTGACTTCAATGCCACTGGCCAATAGCTCTTCGGCACGATCTTGAGAAGCTGTAAAGATACGTCCGGCGCGCACCATAATGCTGGAATTTGCGGCAGTTCCCATGTTGGAGATCACATGTGATGCGGGCTGGGTGCGAAAAGGGAAGGCCGGGACTTCGGCTGTTCCAAACAGAGTAGGCTGCGCTGAGTTGGACCATGCATATCGGGCCTGCCGAATCTCTGAGACTTCGCTGGAGCGTAGGATGACCTGGTCTTCGCTCACATGAGCTTCGGCGGAATGAAAGTGTCCGTCCGGTCCTGCGACTTCAAAGCCAGTTCCGCTTACACGCTCTATCAGTCGCAGACCTCCAGCAGTACTCTTAAAGTTCAAATTCACCTCCCCGCCTGAACCCGTCATCGAGGCAAAGATGGGTGCGAGCCAATCGGAGTTTCCGATTCCATAAACCTCAGCCAGTGCCCAGGCTGCCAAACGCTCGCCAATGGGGTGTTTGAGTGAGGGATGAAGTGCGTCAAGCTCCTCGGACCCGACCAGATCCAGGGTTGGCACCATGCCTGTGTTCTTCAGAAACAGGGCTGATCCTTGGGCCTCCCAAAATTCCGGTAGTGCACCCGCAGAATAACCGGACCATGGAGCGATTTGAACAAAACCAAAGGGAAAGTTTTCCTGTCCCCAGGAGCGTCGCCAACCTTCGATCATGCGGGGGAAGAGTTTTGAAAACTCGGCGGGACGATCCACATTACTTTCACCCTGGTACCACACCACTCCGCGCATCGAGTATCCTGCGATGGGATAGACCATACCGTTCCAGAGCACGGAAGGGTGGTGTTTGTCAGTTGCATCTTTGGGCATCCACGGACCTTTTCCGCGGTAAGCCTGGAGCTGCTCCAATTCAAAGGCAGGGGTCCACGATTCACAATAGGTGCCTTCCAGGGTTACCTGAATCAGGCCTATGGGTACATTCAGCTGGGCCAGCAATTGCTCCCCGAAGAAGAATCCTACGGCACTGAATTTTTTCACGCTTTCGGGAGTGCACGCTGCCCATTGGTTGAGGGATTCCATCCAAAAATCAGCGACATCTTCACTCAACTCTCCACTGGCCCGATGTCCCACAGCCCGCAACCGCAGCTGCGGCAGGTTGGCGCGAGAGATGGCGGCTTCGCTCTGGTGCACGGGTTGGTTCTTCCACCCCGACAGAGGCATCGCCATATTCGACTGTCCGGCGACAATCCAGACTTCACCGATCCAAACATCCTTCAGCTCGATGCGATTGCTGCCTTCAATGGTGATGGTAAAGGGTCCCGCATGAAGGTTGGCGTCCGGGGTATGTAGAACCGCCTTCCAGCCTCCGCTGGCATCTGCACTGACTTGTATCGCGTTGCCGTCCCAACTTCCGGTTACCGTGATCTTTTCATCGCTGTCTGCCCAACCCCAGATATTGACGGATTGTTGCTGCTGCAGCACCATGCCATCTCCAAAAATTTTTGCGACACGCAGTTCGGCGGACACAGAGCATAACACGCAGAACATCAGTACGGCATATCCCACCCTTAGTTTGGGCAATATCCTCAAAAAACGTGTCGTGCAAAACCTCATTTATTGTGGCTTTCCGGATGGAGAATCACCTTACCGAGATAGTTGGAAGGGCAGAGAAAAAAACGGTCGGAACGCTGAGTGCGAGCAATATTTCGGCAAGCACGAACAGGGTTCTGGAGGATTGGCATGACATGGAGGAATGGATTCAGAGCATTTGACCTTTCCGGCTGGAATCGGAGCCGCAGTGGGTCAGAGGTGGATTGAAGGTAAGACGATTCCAGAATCCCTCCAATTTTGAGTCAGGCAGGATGCCTTTTCAAGATCGAATCACATGGTGAATAAGCATCAGTTTGCAGCAGGGGAAGGACCATGACCACGGTTCCCGCGATTTAGAGTCGTCGGGCTAGAAGGTGATGACATGCATTCCGAATCGAGCGGAATCGATGCATCCCTCCCTCACATTGAAAAAGGTTCGGCATTAGCACCGGATTGTACCAAGTTGGCGAATGTACCAACACATCTGACATGGATATCGATGATCTGATTTCAAGACTGACCTGGGGAGATCTCGAGCACGCTTTCGGCGCAACCATTCTGAAACGCGGACAAGACTATTTTGAGCAAGGTTTCGTGAGAGAGTTGTATCGCATGGGCGAGCACGAGATCATCGCGACCGTCAGGGGCACCCGCGACTACATCACAGCTGTTGCCATCAGTGACGAAGATGAGGACGTCTTTTCCTCCGAGTGCAGCTGTCCTTATGAGGATGATTGCAAACATGTAGTGGCGGCACTGCTGCAGTATGCAGCACAGATAAGTAAAGGAGTGGAAGTGCCATTCATCGAGGAAGCCAAACTGGAGAACTGGCTCAGTAAACTCGAAAACGCGACCGATGAGTGGCTGGATGAAACTCCGGAATCGAATTTCACGGTCAGCCCCAAACTTCGGTCTGCGATTGATGCGATGTCGAAGCAGGAGTTGAGTTCGGCCCTGATCGATTTGGCAAATCGATTTGAGGCCGTGGAAACCTGGCTGCAACACGCCGTAAGGCTGCAACGCAAGAACCGTGGCCAGCTCATTCGTAGTATCCGGGGGGGGGTTAAGGGATTTCGAAACTTCGGATTTTGATGGTTACTATACTGATCACAGTGAATCCGCTACACTGCTACTGGATCATCTGAAAGCTTTGCTGTCGATTGGGGCTTATGAAGATCTGCTCACCCTGGGGGAGGAACTGCACCCCGGTGTTTCGATTGCGATCCAACAGGAGGAAGAATCCGACAGCTTTTCAATTTTCGAGGCCTGTGCCAGGACCACGATTGAAGCGCTGAACCTTGTGGAATGGTCGGCCAGGCAAAAAATCGATTGGGCCATTCAGCAGGTGATGGAAGACGAGTTCGGCATTTACAATGACCTGACTCCAGAGGTCATTCATGCGCTTGGGAACAGATCCGACTGGTCGGAAACTGCGGACCACCTCATTGAAAGGCTGAAGGAGCGGAAAGGGGTGAACGAAGACAGCGATGCTTGGAGCGAAGTGTGTTGTCGCAATTCACTGTTCGAGTGGGGTGTGCGGTCACTGGAATGGGCTGGCAGGAACCGTGAAGTACTCGATTTTTACCGAAGAGAAGCCGAGGTTACGGGAGATGCGATACCGCTGATCCGACGACTCATCGAAGAACGCAGGTGGCGCGAAGCCGAAGATCATTGTCTGCGTGCCATCGCAAAGGCGGAGTCGGCATCCAGTGATTTCGATCTTCGGATGCGGACGCAGAGGTATCACAATCTGCTGGTCGAAATCTATGAGGCAGAGGGTCGAATCGATGAAGCAGCTGCGATGCTAGCTTTCGATTTTTTTGATACTCCATCGGTGAAATCGTATTTCGATCTGCTGACAGCAAGTCGGCGATCCAATGAAGCGATTGAAGCATCCGTGAGGTGGTTTGCACTTCACTACTTGCAGACGGGTCAATTGCCACAAAGTGTTGCCACAGCTGAATCCGAACCCCATACATGGCCGCTCCCAACGCTCGATTTTTTACCCGCTCCATCTGGACGGAAGCGTGGTAAACCCGATTACCAGACCTTGATCGATATCGGAATTGAAGAACAACATCCGTCGGAGGTCTTGCGCTGGTACAAAGCCTTTGCGGAAGAGAAACCGCGCTACTATGCTGAAGACTCCCTTGCGCGGGTGGCGAATTGCCTCGCAAATGAATATTCAGCCTGGTCGGTTGCGATTTGGAAACGCATCGCGGAGTCACACATCGAACGAGTGCAGCCTTCCGCCTATGAGCAGGCGGCTCCCTACCTGAAGCGCATCAAACGTGCCCTGCAAAAGGAACAGAATCATGAAGAATGGGAGCGCTACTATCAGACATTGGTATTGAAGAACCGGAGACGCCCGCGATGCATGGATGTACTGCGCCGAATCCATGACTCGGACAAACCCATCCTGTAGGGTCCTACCCCTCACTCTTTGGCGGGATTGGATTAGCGTCCACTGCGTCTGAGAGTGACATCAAGCTGAAGAGAGAAACTAAGAATGAGAATGTAAGTTTCCTCGTTATGAAGTTCAGTCGAGCACAATGGAACGAGGTGATCGAATTTCGGCTCACCAGTAAGGTCGAAGCGGAGATGGGGGAGTCTGGCCTGACGCGGCCTTGAAGCGACCATTGCGCTTTTCCTTGTTTATTTATTTAGAATAAAAATAACTGTCCAGGTTCCAAAAAACTGGACAAGGATCGAAAATCGGAAAAGATATGAGCATGCGTTCAGTTGAATTGTTCTCAGGGGCTGGTGGGCTTGCGCTCGGATTGGAGGAAGCGGGTTTCAAGAATGAAGGTCTTTTCGAAATGAACAAGAATGCTTGTGCGACACTAAGGCACAACAGGCCGTCTTGGAACGTTTTTGAGACTGATGTAAGAGGTGTTGATTTCAAGGATTTTGCTGGGGTGGAGTTAGTTGCAGGGGGTCCACCATGCCAGCCGTTTTCTATGGGTGGAAAAGCGAAGGGTTCTAACGACTCGAGAGATATGTTCCCGCAAGCAATCCGCGCCGTTAGGGAGATTAGGCCAAAAGCATTCATTTTCGAGAATGTGAGAGGATTATTGCGAGGAGCATTTTCCAATTACGTGGAGTATCTGCGTTTGCAGATGACTTACCCAAACTTCCCAGTTTCTGATAATCTCGAATGGTGCATGAATCTAAGAAGACTGCAGCGGCATCACTCCTCTAGGAGGGATTTGTCTGACTTAGAATATAATGTTTCCATTCAGTGTGTGAATGCTGCGGATTATGGAGTTCCCCAAAAAAGGCATAGAGTTTTTTTTGTGGGATTGCGGAAGGATTTGAACGTCGGTTGGTCTTTTCCAGAAACAACCCACAGCTTTGAGAAACTTCTGTTTGATCAATTTGTTGGCTTTGGCTATTGGGGAAAACATAAAATAACGCCTTTGATGAACACAGAATACCATCTTCGGCATTCTACAAAGATCAGGTCTTTGGGAGAACAACTTTTGCCCTGCGAAAAAGAGGCTTGGTCGACTGTGAGGGATGTGTTGAGAAAGATCCCTGACCCGAGTTCAAAAAACACGTTACTGAATCACCGGTTTCAGTCGGGAGCAAAATCATATCCAGGGCACACTGGGAGCTTGTTGGATGAGCCTGCAAAAGCGCTTAAAGCTGGCGATCATGGCGTGCCAGGGGGAGAGAACATGTTGCGAAATGACTGCGGGAAAGTCAGATATTTCACTGTGAGAGAAGCGGCGATCCTTCAAACTTTTCCGATGGATTTTGAATTCATCGGTTCATGGACGGAATCGATGCGGCAATTGGGAAATGCGGTACCAGTTCAATTAGCGAAAATTGTAGCACATTCTGTCTCAATCAAGTTGAGTCAAGGGAATGAAAGAGAACGAGTTCTTCAATCCGCTAGATAAAATCAACCTCGGTCAAAGCATCGTAAACGCGCTCCTCGCAAGCGAAGAGATCCCCTTAGCTGACATTTCGAGAATTTCTGGAGCCGGAATTTATGCCATCTACTACCGGGGCGATTTTCGCCCGTATGCGGTCTTAGCGGAGCGAAACAAGGAAGCTGGAGAATTGCCGATCTACGTCGGAAAAGCCATCCCTAAAGGGGGCAGAAAGGGAATCTTACAGGATGCCTCTGGAGCGTCAGATGCATTGTTTCAAAGAATTCAGGAACATTTGAAATCAATTCAGACCGTTCAGAATTTGGATGTATCGGATTTTTCTTACAGATACATCGCTGTCGATGACATATGGATCCCGTTAGGTGAG
This sequence comes from Puniceicoccaceae bacterium, assembly GCA_040224245.1. NCBI lineage: Bacteria > Pseudomonadati > Verrucomicrobiota > Opitutia > Puniceicoccales > Puniceicoccaceae > Puniceicoccaceae bacterium. The sequence goes on from JBEGIR010000070.1 coordinate 50,943, forward strand.
ACCTTGGTGATTCAGAGATTTGAACCTCTTTGGAATTCGGTGGTAGAAGGATTTGGGAATCATGATCCGGGCAGTGGGAGATATAATGGAATGAGACCGCTTTGGGACGAACTCCATCCTGGGCGGAAGTGGGCAATGAAATGTCAACCTGCGAAGAAAAACGGAGAACGGATTATTCGGGACGTCGCCGACTATTTCGCTCGGAAATTTGGAAATTTAGATTACGCATGCTTCTGATGCGTCACAGCGACCCGAAGCTGACGACGCAGACTTACACTGATAAACGTGCAATCCAATTGCACGAAGAATTGCAAAGTCTTCCGTGGATCGATGATGCAACGTGGTCCACTGAAACCGAGTCTGACGAGTGGACCGCAAAATGGACCACCTCTTTGCAGAAAACGGGCGAAAACGAGAGACATTTAGAGAATTCAAATGTTGGTCTCGAGATTCTTCAAGTGCTTGAAAGAAACAGTTTTATACAGTCTGAGACAAGCAGTGATAATGTGAAAAAATGGTACCTGGAGAGGGGGTCGAACCCTCACTCCCTTGCGGGAATTGGATTTTGAGTCCAACGCGTCTGCCAATTCCGCCATCCAGGCTTGCCTTGCAAGGGTTCTGTTAAAAGCAATTTCCGGGGGGAGATCAAGTGCGGAAATGAAAAATCGGCAGGAACAAATTCGAGTGTGGATTTACTCGGGAATGATCTTGCGTGCCTCGAGGTCGGACGGAATGGAATGCCCAACCATTTCGAGCAACTGGATCAGGTTGAGCAGGTTTTGGGAAGTGCTGTTGGTGCTGATTCCCGGAACCTCTTCAATGGGCTGAAGGGATTGCGGTGGGGTGATGTGCTGGGTCTGCATGGGTTGAACTGCACCCAATTCCCTCCATGCTGCTTCGGCGAGGGCTGCATCGCTGGTTTTCATGGCGGCGTAGGCGGTCAGGCGCGCGTGCCAGTGGGGAAAATTTCCACCTCCGATGCCTTCGGGGGTTTGACGATTGTAGTGACGGCAGTAATCGAGCCAGGCCTGTTCAAACTCGGGATGGTCGACAAGTTCGAGCAATTCAAACATGACCTCAGCTCCGCCCATGATGGAGACCAGGTGAGCGGTGTGGTGGGAGGGGCCGGGGATGTCGTTGATCATCGCGCCCGTCTCGGGATCGTAGCCAAACACACCGGGTCCGGAAAAGAGTCCGTGTTCAAATTCGGCAAGACTGGTCATACCAGCGAGAATTTTGTCGCGGTAGCTCGGGTCGCCCGTGCGTTCCCACTCGGTCATCCAGTTTCCCACAAATGCGAGCCAGTCGGGTCCGACACGAATGCGTGCAGCCGCGGTGGTCGGAAAACGTTCGATGGGCATGGCGATGCGCAGGGGGTCGAGACGCAGCAGGGATTGATCGGCATCCCGGACCGCTCGCATCAGATCGCCCGTTCGCTCGTCCGCCGTGAGGTAATAATAAAAACGCTGTAGGGCGGCCTGACTGACACGGGCCTCCTTGGCCCCGTCGCCCCAGTGGCGTACATTGTGACGGGTTCCCAGACCCTGGAAGCGGCCGATGTGGTAGGAGTCCACTTCGCCGACATGGCGCGTCATGGCCTCTGCCATGCGATAGACTGCAGGGTCACCGGTGCGCAGAAAACTGTACCAGAGCCACATGTTGGGGACGAGTTCGGCATTGGCCCAGGCATAGCCCCCGATGTCGTAACGCCACATGTGGCGATGGGGATCGTATCCATGCATGACATCGCCATAGTCCCAGAAACCGTACCAATGGCGCTGGTCGATCTCGGTCTGGTAGTGTTCCAACGCCCCAGCAAGTGCGGCCTCGAAGTTACGTTTTTGTGCGTTCGACGAATCGGGCAAACTCCAAACGCCAAAGACACCACTTTCGTGCAGGTATTCCGGCGAAGTCACGAGCAAGCGGGGATGTTGTACACTGGCGGCCTGCTTGGCTGCCAGTGCGGGTTTGGGAATCGAATCTGTTGCAAACAGCGTGAGTTCGGTGGTGCGGGCGATGCCATAGGGTGTACTGAAGCCCGCTTGCACATCCTCATAGGCAGCGCGTAGACCGTGGGCGCGTGTGGAATAGTGGCGCAAGTCCATTGCGGGCGCATCCGGAGACCAGAGCCAGGCGGTCAGGGTTGCTTCCGCAGTGGTGGCTCCACGAATTTCCAGGGCACTGGGATGGCTCTGCCAGAAATCGCGAACGGCGATGGCCAACCCGCCACTGACCTCGCCGACAAACGCATAACCGGAGGAGCGCGTGCCCTGAGCGGCATCGAGCCATACGGTTTCGGAACCCATGCGCTTCTGAATCTGAAATCCATTGGCATTGGGCTGCGTGAGTTTGTAGTCGGACCAGCTGGCCCAGTCTGCAAACATCTGCTGGCCTACAGACCCAAAACGGGACGCCTCGGGGATGGATTCACCTGCTAATTGACGGGTGTAAAGGTCGCCAGCACCTGGAATTGGAAAACGACCATATAGCGGCTGAACCGGTTCTGCCCAGATGCCACCGTCGGCTCCGGAGAAACGCACATGGCGATTGGGAATGGACTCGTGCAGCGGCACACTGCACTGCAGACCAATGCCGCGGATGAAATCGGCTTCGGCTTCACCGTCGAAGGTAAACGTGTGCACCACATCGACAGAATCCTGACCCGCGTAGAAGGTCAGGCGCACCACAAAGGGGAGCCACTTGCGAGCACCACCCTGTTGCTTGTGAGTGCCCTCAAGGCGGATTAGCGCACGCATCGGTCCGTCTTGTTCGACGGTGACGAACTCCACCTCACTGATAAACGATGAGTGATTTGGAGCCTGACCCTCGAATCCGTCGGGTCCGTTCTGCAGCAGTATGATCAGGCGAGCATCGTTGAGCACCTGACGCTTGTCGCGCTTCAGGGATGCGATCAACGCTGGGCCCCGACGCGGGATGACCGCCTGGATGACTCCGGTGTCAATGGAAACGCTGGACTCTGTCGGCAGCACCGTGATCGATTGAGCCGGATTGCGGGCTTCCGGAGTCGGGTGCAGGGAGAAGGACGCATCGCTGTCGGCGGGCAGCACACTGGCAAATGCCTTCCACTTGAGTGAGCCGTCGGGCCAGTAGGCCAGTGGCCATGACTGCAGGGTGTGGGTGCCTCCGTCAGTGGATTGCAGCACGAAGTTTTGGCCAGGCTGAACGGATCCCTGCGCAAAGGGCACTCCCCACGTCACCCCTCGTGACGGCAGCTCTGGTGTTTCGAGCCACTTCAGTTCAACAGGGCTGTTTCCGTGCAGGGCAGCGAACGTGCAGAGACTGAGGCAGGCAAGCAGTGAGCAACGCGGCCACCGTTTGGCGGCGGGAATCAGGGGCAGGAATCGCATCTTCATGGGTCGGAGTGTTAACAGTCGGTGGGTGGGGTTTTGCACGAGCGAAGGCGCAGCTCAAGGCAAACCGTGGGAAAGCATGACGGCGAGTGCAGACGACTCAGACAGTCAATTGCTGCGCCTGAGTGCGCACCGCAGGTTTGTGAAGAAATACTTTCGGAATGAAAATTCCAAGTCAACGGGAGGGGCTGCCGAGGCGGATGCAAGCGGCATTCAAAGCCGCCCCAAAGGCAGGTGCTTCAGCGCAAAGCGCTCCTTCAGGCGTTGCTGCATGCGACCGCGCAAATAGAGGAATACCTGTGCGGTTGTGAACGCATCCCCGAGCGCCGTGTGGCGGTCAACGGGATTGATTTCAAGCTGCTGGCATACCTCGTCGAGGCTGGGTGGACGCTGGTTGGTGTAGGCTGATTTTTTGAAGGCATCAATCTCGGCCATGGCGAGGTCACCGGTGTCGATCATGCGATTGCGAAAGCGCAGCCCGAAGTGCCGTTCCATGGCGGCGTTGAGCATGGTGGCGTCAAAACGGATGTGATGCCCCACCACCACGGTGCCTGTCAGCTTCTGCACAAGCTGTTCGATCATCTCTGCTTCCGAGATGCCGTGGCTCGACTCAGATGGCAGGATGCCGTGAACTTTGACCGCATCATTGATCGCCGCATTTTCCTGAAACACGATGCGGTTCCACAGACGATCCACCCGCAGCTGCTGATCTTCAATGGTGGCGACTGCAATCGAGAGGATGCGGTCCTTTCGCAGATCAAATCCGGTGGTCTCCACATCGACCACGCTGTAGCGGAGCTGGGACTCCGGTTGATTGCGGGGTATTCGAGGCTGCCGCCGGTAGGTCTGTTGCCATTCGGGGCGTTGTTTTTGCATCCAGTGCCACATGGGACTACCTCCGGCTTTCCAGATGAAATTCATTGCGCAACGCATGTTGCACCATTCGCACGACGTCAAAACTGTGGGTCAGTTGTGCGCGCTCAAGTTTCGAAATGCTGTCTGGTTCGAGAAAACGACCCGAGTCCCCACGGCGCAAACCGTTTAAGGTGCGCAGGCGAAGCAGGTATTCGTAGGCCTCTTCCGCATAAGCAGCAACCTCGCGCAGGGATTCCACCTGAGCATGAATATCCTGCCAACGTCCACCAGTGGAATAGCGGCGCATCAACTTGTATTTAAACGCGAGAATCTGAGCAGCTCCCCGGATGGGAGTGAGTGCCCGTGCCTTGATGTCGAATTGCCCCTCGTGGCTGCCGCGTCGCTCCACCACAAACTGTTTGAGAAAGTTGAGGGGTGGTGGCGTGGCAACGATATTTTCCGCAATGCGTCGCAGGAGTGCCGGAGCTTCAGAGATCTCGGCAAACAAGTGCTTGCGCAGGGCGTCGAACAGGGCAGCGTCTCCGCAGACGCGACGCATGTCAAAAGCGATGATCGCGCGCAGCAGAAAATCGGCCTCCGGTTGTGCCTTGACGGTTTGAATTTCCTCCTGCCACTCGACCTCGGTGCGGCACCAGCGCGGATTGAGCGCCATGACTCCTCCCTGGCACTTGGCAAATCCACAGGCCATCATGCCGTCGATCACGGCACTGCCGAGTTGGGTGAACGCCTCGCGATGGGCTTCATCGGTTTTTGCATCGCCGGTCGAGGCAAACAGGATGCCGTTGTCGATATCGGTGCGCAGCAGTTGCTCGCGGCGTCCATCGCTGCCAACAGCAATCCAGGTCCACGGAACATCGGGCAGCTGATAGCGCTCCTTTTCCAACTCCCGCAACTTGAGATGCACGAGGTTTTGAACCAGTTCGTCGTAAATTTCTGCACTGATCTGGCCCACAAAAATCGATGAAACCCCCGAATCGAGGTAGCTGCGAATGATGGACTCGAGATCATCGCAAATCTCCCTCAAGCGTGAGACAGATTCGGTGGAGCGGATTTCCCGCAACAATCCGGCGGGATGGTGTCCAGTCTGTGCCAGCAGATCCTTTTCGGTGCAGACATCAAGCAGTGCGCTTTTGTCTGTGCCGTCCTCGGTAACGCAGACCTGACCAATGCGCTCACGGAGCATCAGCAGCAGTGCTGCAGTGGAAGAGGAACCGTTCTCGACGGTGACGACAGGGCTGGACATGATGCGCTCGACCGGATCCTGTTCGGAGCGACCTTCGACAATGATTTGCTCCACGATGTCGCGATAGGTCAGGATGCCCAACGGGTGTTGTTCGGGACTTGCAACGAGCATGGACGGAACGCGCTGTGCGACCATGTTGGCGGCAGCCTCCCGGATGCTGGTGTCGGGTGCACAGGTCAGCAGGCGATGGTCTGGCCGAGGGGTAATCTGTTGTGCGCCATCGAGGTGGGACTGAAGGATGTTTTTGGTGCGACTGGCAATGCGCGCTGACGTTTGGTTGGGCAGAGGAATCGCGTGGCCCAGACGCGTGGCCCAGAACAGGTGGCGTCGGATGTAGTTTCGCGCCAGGTCATTGGCCTCGATGAGCGGTTTTACGAGTTTCCAACTGAATTCATAAAAGAGGGAATCTTCGGCGGTCACCGCGCGAACGACAAACGGTTTGCCCTCATGCAATGCTGTCAGTCCGAGAAGGTCTCCCACATCGCGCACATCCACGAGTTCAAACTCATTTTCATGCTTCCAGTGGTATTCTACTCGACCACGTGCCAGAAAAAGCAAACGATCGTTGGCATTTTGGCCAACTTCCCAAACCACTGACTGCTTGACGGATACAGAGACGGTGGCCTGTTCGGCAATAGCCAGAACCGTTGCCTCTTCGAGTAGGGAAAAAGGCGGAAACTTTTTGAGGGTATCTGCGATGCGAAGTGGAATGGCGTTGCTCATGATGTGGAATGACCTTTTCAGGCTCACTCATTCCGGAGCGATGGGCAACGGCAAAAATGAAGGCAATGGGGCAAATGCGTTCCAAAAGTGCAGTGCGACTTCAGGGGGGCTCGCAGGTGCATGCATCGTGCGCCAAAGCATTTGTTGAACGAAAGCTACCCCGCCTTGCTGCAGCGTTTGCGAGAACTTCGAGGGTTGTCGGGAAATGGAATTCAACGCTCTGGCAGGCGTGAAATTGCGATCAGCGAACCGAGAATGAGCAACCCGCCAGCGACAATGCCGGGGCCGAGTGTCTCACCGGGAATGAAGAGCACCGATTCGATTACGCCCATCAGCGGAATCAGAAAGCGGTAGGTTGAGAGCAGGTTGACGGAATACTGTTCGACGAGACGGTTCCAGATCGTGAAAGCCGTTGCAGAGAGAAAGGCCAGGTATGCGGTGATGCCGACGGTTTTCCAGCTCAGCTGATCGAGGTATTCGGGAATCCATGGACTGGCGGTGATCAACAGCAGGCATCCACCCGAGAACAGGGAAAATGCGGTTGTGGTGCGGCTGCCGCTGATCGGTGCGACCTGCTTCATGTAGATCGCAGCGATGGAACCGCAGAGCGTGGCGGCGAGAAATCCGGCGGTGCCCAGCAGCACGTTGCCGCTGCCAGCCCCAGGGGCGTATGCGGCAAGGGCGATGCCGATGGAACAGAGCACAAGCAACAGCCAGTGCACGGGGCGTGGTGAGGGCGAACCTGTCAGCACTGGTGCGAGCAGAACCCACCAAAAACTACCAGCCCCAACCAACAGCGAACCCAGGGTTCCGCTCGACGCACTGATCGCGAAGTAGAAGAAGAGGTATTGAAAGTAGGTTTGTCCGAGCACGATGGCGAGCAGCGGCAAACGGGGCACCCTGTGAATGCTTTCGAGGACACGATGCCGACAAAATGGAAGGATGAACAGACCTGCGATCAGAAATCGCGAGCCAGCGAACACCAGTTGTTTTCCGTAGGAATCGAGCTGCAGCACCTCGTAGCTGTTTTTGATGACCGGGAAGGCACTGCCCCACAGGGCAGCGCAGATCAGAACCTGCACATAGAAGCGGAGAGGGGGTGGGTGCATCACGGATCAGTTTCCGATGGCTGTCTGCCTGGCGGACAGGCGCTGGTTGACCCATAGTGAACCCGCAATGATGGCACTGCCAATGCCGAGTCGGACGAGATCAGCTTCGCGATTCCAGATCAGCACATTGACGAGCAGACCTGCGGGGATGAGTGCGTTATTCATGATGGCCAGAGCACCTGGATTTACCTGTTGTGCGCCGCGGTTCCAGAGAAAGTATCCTAGCCCGGAAGCGACCACACCGAGCCAGATCAGCACAACCCACTGGATGGCTTGATCGGGCAGGCGGGCTTGTCCCTGCGACAGGCAGGCGATGGATGTGAGCAGAAAAGCACCCAGATAGAAGTAACCAAAGCTGGCAAACCCAGGGTCGTGCGTTGCGCGTTGCAGGTGTCGGTAGGCCACCTGTCCGAAGGCAAAGCAGAGGTTAGATCCCTGAACCAGAAAAAATCCGAGCACAAAGGAGGAGGAAATTGCGCCCCAGCGGATGACTAACGCACCGATCACCGCCAGGGTGGCCACCAGAAAATACCGACTTGAAAAACGTCTGGAGAAAGCATCATCGATCAGCGTGACATAGAGCGGTGTGAAAATGGTGAAGATCAGCACTTCGGGAACGGTCAGGTGCTCAAAGCTTTGATAGTAGAACAGGTACATCAATCCCAGTTGCACCGCACCGATGCCAGCGAGCTGCAATGCTTGTGTCCGAGCAATGCGGCAGCGTAGCAGCAGGGGGGTAAAGAGCAGCAGCGCCAGTGCCGTGCGAAACCATGCGGCAAACCACGGGTCGACCTGACCTGACAGGTAGACGCCGATCAGACTGAAGGAAAAGGCCCAGATGAGGGTGGTGATGACCAGAAATTTCATGAAGGGGTGCTCGCACGCAGCATTCCTTGGTTGCGCTTGGGGGTAAAGCTGATTTTTCGTTGGATTTGCACCATGTCCGCATTGTCCACTTTTTGGGAGTTACTGCCCCGGATCTCCCACTTTCGATACGAATCCCTTCCCGGTCCGGCGTCCATGACCGGATGGAAGGGCAGTGCCAGCGGTGTGATCGAAGTCACCTGCGACCCTGCGCTCCAATGGATTCATTTTGCCGAGAGCTGTCAGTTTGAACTGGAGCTGACTGGCCAGCACTTTGCATTGAAGAACCAGTTTCGCTGGGTTTGGCAGGAGCATGATTCGATTCGTCTCGAACAGTGGCGTCGTGGACATGCAGTGCCGTTATTGGATCTCGTCGAGCGCAGTCCTGCGATTCTGGTGGAACGCGAGGCTCACCTCTGTGGTGCGGATGATTATCGATTGCAGGTTCGACTGCGGGGTGATGGATTCGACGCGGATTGGTCCATTCGCGGCCCCAAAAAGGACGAGCATCTGGCTTATCGATACCGCTGCGATCGGTAAAGTGCAGTGGCTCTCCGGCGTCGGGAACAAGGCTACAGATCGGTTCGCAAGTGGATGAGTATGCGGTCCACGAGGTTTTCGAGTTCCGCTTCGGAGAAGTTGGCTCGCACCAGGGTTCGCAGGCCGCACATTTGGCTGACGAGGTAGGTGGCGGCGGCAGGCGTATTGAAATTTTCGGGCAACTCGTTCTTTCGCTTGGCCAGTTCGAGTGCGTTTTGCAGTGTGCTGCGCGTGATGCCCAGTAGGCGGTTGATCACGGGACTGAGTATCGGGTGGTGGGTGCCAATCTCATTTGCGCTCTTTACCAGCATGCAACCCTTGGCAGGTGGATGGTCGAGTTCCTCACGGGCGATGCGCACAAAGTATTTGCGAATCGAATCGAGCACATGGCTCTCGGCTGTCACCATCTGCACCATGTCCCTGAAAAAAACCTTCCCATACTCCTCGAGACAGATTTGGTAGAGCGCATCCTTACTGCCAAATGCGGCGTAGAAGGTACTCTTGGAGACTCGCATGGCGCGGGTGAGGTCGATCAGCGAGGTGCCGGCATAGCCCTGATCCCAGAAGAGCTGGGTGGCGATTCGGATGATCTGGGTACGATTGTATGCTCTGGGGCGGCCCGCCATGGTGCAATGCATCGTAGGTTTTTGGGAAGCCCTGTCAATCGAGTGCCGTTACCTCAGCCTCTGGTGCTGAAATTTGATAAATCGCAATCGAGGGCAACGCTGGTTCGTTCGTTACCTGTTCGACCCTGTTTCTGCTTCTGCCATGACATCATCACAACTTCGCAAACCGGGACGATGGCTTTGGACGGTCATTTCCTGTGTCCTGATCGTCCTCGTTGCCTCCATCTTGGTATGGATGATCGGTATCACGGAACCCACACCCGAGCGCGTCACTGCCACGAAGCGCGGAGCAGTGTTGGTGGATGTGGTCACAGTGGAACGCGGCACTTATCGACCCGTGCTGACGGTGCTTGGCACTGTGGAACCCCGGCAGGAGTTAGTGTTGAATCCGGAAGTCGGGGGGCGGGTCATTGAACTGTCAGATGCCTTTGAACCCGGTACGGTTGTGGATGCTGGGGAAATCCTTCTGCAAATTGATCCGGCGGACTATGAGCTGCGATTGGCCCACCTGCGTACGGATCTGCAGGCGGCAAATGCGGAACTAAAGCTTGAGATGGGACAGCAGGAAGTCGCGCGCCAGGAATTTTCAATGGTGCAGCAGGACATTGCTCCCGAGGCTGTGGCACTGGTCTTGCGGGAACCTCAGTTGGAATCTGCAAAAGCCCGGGTAGCGGCTGCAGAAGTCGCTATAGCGCAGGCGCAGCTGGACCTTGAACGCACCCGGCCGGGTGCGCACCCCATTTGCGGCATTGGTACTCGAACGCTCGGTTTCGGCAGGATCACAAGTTAGCGAAGGTCAGGAACTGGGGCGGTTGGTTGGACTCGACCACTACTGGGTGACGGCCTCCTTGAGGATGGATCAGTTGCCATACGTCGAGATCCCACAGCGTGCGGGCGAAGCAGGTTCGGCGGCACGGATTCGCAGCCGTTCGTCCTGGCCGGAGCAGCAGTATCGAGAGGGCAGATTGGTGGGTCTGATCGGCGAACTTGATCGCAGTTCACGACTGGCCAAGGTCAACATTGAAGTATCCGATCCTCTGGGACTGAATTCTGAGGCGAAGGATAAGCCCGCACTCATGCTCGGTTCGATTGTGGAAGTTTCGATTGAGGGTCGTGCCCTTGATCATGTGGTGCGACCTCCGGATGAGCATGACATGACAGCAGCGGAACTCATCGACCTCTGGCGCAACGAAATCGGGGAAATCCCTGGGGTATACCAGATGACGTTCGAGGCCGAAAGTGGGCCGGGTGGGTGGCGCAAGGATATCGCGGTGGACCTTAGTCATGACGATGTGGAGGTGTTGGAGCGAGCGATGCGCGCTTTTGTGGAAAGGGCAGAGAGTTTCACCAATGCAGTCGACGTCAGTGACAACTTCAACCGTGGTAAAAAGCAGATTGACTTTACCCTGCGCCCCGAAGGGCGCGCTCTGGGACTGACTCCGGAGTGGGTGGGTCAGCAAGTGCGGGACGCATTTTACGGTTCGCTCGCGCTGCGACAGATGCGCGGCACGAATGAAGTGGAGATTCGAGTGAAACTGCCCCGTCATGAGAGGCAGGTGCTGTCCCAATTGGAAAACCTGATCCTGCGAACGCCGGATGGTCTTGAAGTGCCGCTCTGGGAAGTTGTGGAAATTCAATACGGCGAGGCCTTCACCTCGATCCAGCGTCGCGACGGAAGACGCATTGTGACGGTATCCATGGATGCAGAACCCAAACGAACCATCGGGCAGCTCGTGCAGGCCTTCGACCAGGAAATCCTGCCGGAACTGCGTGCCAACTTTCCCGGACTGACCTGGCAGTTTGAGGGCAGCACCGCCGACATGCAGGAATCCATGCAATCACTGACGGTGAGTTTTGCACTGGCAATGTTGGCGATTTATGCCCTGCTGGCACTGGCATTTGGCAACTACGTGCAAACCTTCATTGTGCTGGTGGCAATCCCGTTTGGGGCTATCGGTGCGGTATTGGGGCACATGATACTCGGGTATGACCTGTCCCTGATCAGTCTGATGGGCATGATCGCGCTGGCAGGAGTGGTTGTGAACGATTCCCTCATCATGGTGGACTATGCGAACCGCAGGCGCAGTGAGCATTCTGCATTTGATGCGATTCATCAGGCGGGAATCCGGCGATTTCGCCCGATTGTGCTGACCACCCTGACGACGGCAGGTGGGTTGATCCCGATCATCGCCGAGCGGTCGCTCCAGGCCCAATATCTGATCCCGATGGCGATTTCTCTTGGATTTGGAATCGTTTTTGGAACAGCGATCATTCTGTTACTGGTTCCTTGCCTGTACCTGATATTGGATGATCTGAAAATGCTCGTGACACGCCGCAAACATGCTTGATTGATCGGAGCAGTGAAAGAACCGACAAGGGGTTTTCGATTGGGACAGAGAACGGATTCCTTGGACTCATTAGTAAGAGCCGGGCATGCGTATGGTTTTTGTCAAAATCGCTTACACGTCTGCGCATTTGAACCGATAGAAGGAGAGTGGTACCCCACTTTTTTCATCTGGAAAGCCCTGTCGGTGTCATGAAACTGCCGCACCGACTGCTATTGTGTTGCCTGGTCGCACTATGCAGCAATGGTTTGGAATTGCAGGCGATGGTTCCCTCACGGGAGAGCGGGATTCCGTTGTATTCCGTGTACAATCTCGACGAACTGGAAGTCGGACTGTCGACTCTGAATCTGGCTCAGGACCCGGTCGGGCGCTTGATGATTTACGAAGACGGCAATTTGTTCACATTTAATGGTAGCCGTTGGAGACGCCAGCTGGAAGTGGAGCATGCGGGTTCCGTGATCGTGAAACTGGCAGACTCAGAGAGTGGAGTAACCTATGCAGGAGCGATCGGGGACTGGGGAAAGCTCGTTCCCGCTGTGAATGGGAATTATCACTTTGAATCCCTTTCGATGGGCATGGACCGGAGCTGGGCCTCGACCAATCGCTTTGCAATTGTGGTGCCTGAGGAGCAGGGAGCGGTTTTCATCGGGGAGACAGCGATTGTTCGCTACCATGCGCAAGAGGGCAATCAGACCTGGAAATGGCTGAACTCTCCCTCGGCCGCGTTTCGACTGAAAGGTCGCACGTTTGTGGCGACTCAAGAGAACGGAGTGTTTGAAGTGGCAAAGCGCGAGTTGAAACCCGTGCCCGAGCTGGAATCCTTTCACGGGGACAAGGCCATCTTTCATACGGTGATGAATGGTGGTGGCAGTGTGATGCTTTCGACGCGCTCCCGTGGGTTTTACGCATTTGACGGGCAGACGGCGACCCCGATATCCACCGAAGTTGACGCCTTAATGCAAAGTTCAGTCACGGGCCTGACAGCCATTGAGGGAGGATACCTGGCGCTCGCGATCAAGGGGAGAGGCATTTATTTTCTGGATCAGCACTATCATGTGGTGGCGCAGATTGATCGCGATGTGGATGCCACTTTTGTCAGTGCAACGGATCTGCACTACCAACGGGGCGGAATTTTGTGGGTTTCGGTGCCGGATGGCATTGGCAAAATTCATTTTCCATCGCCGACAAGCCTGATCGATGAGCGCATGGGTGCCTTCCTGCTGTGGCCCAAATTGTACCGGTACGATGGCAAGCTTTACATCGCATCCAATGGACTGATGTTTGAAGGGGTGTATGATGTGCGTGGGAACCTTGAGCGATTCCAGTCAATTTCCGTTCCGGGTGCCCCCATTCTGCGTAGCGCAATGATGACGGAAGCAGGGTTGCTATACGGGCGTGAGGACGAGCTGTTTCAATGGAATATGCAAACGGATACCACTGAGTGCATCACCCGTGGCGTGATGTCCAATCTGATGGTTCGACTGAAAACCCGACCGAATCATGCGGTGGTGCTTGGCGCGGATTATCATCAGTTGTTGCAGCTCGACGGTGAGCGATGGAAGGCCGTCGGTGATCCTGTCCCGTCCTCAGGGTACAGTTGTGTAGCAGTGGAAAATGCACAAGGCGACGTGTGGGTGGAACACGGGATCAACCAATTTGCCAGGCTCGAAATTTCCGATCAGGGAATGCAGGTGCATTCGTACCAGCGTGTGCCTGGATTGCCGGAAGGATGGGTGAACCTGTGGACCTGGCGGAACACAACCTATGCCAGCTGTGGAGGTGGCATTGTGCAGTTTGATTCGGAGACGGAACAGTTTGTCGAAGCCGTGCTTCCCCCCTGGCTGAAGCCGGCAATGTTGCATGAAATTGTGCGACCCCAGGAGGATCCTGAAGGAAATGTATGGATCACCAGTGGTGGCAAGGTATTCCTCATGCGACCGGACGGGGATGCGTGGACAAGAGATGATGAGACCCTGGCGCTGATCAAGGAAAACCAGCAGGAACTGTTTCTGGATGAAACGGGTCGAGCGTTCATCTTTTCCAAGAACCGGATTTTTGCGTTTGATTCCAGCATCCCTCCCCCAGAGCCACTTTCGTTTGAACCCCTGCTGGAGCAGGTATCCACCACCAGCGAAGACCGTGTCTTTTACTCAGGGATTTTTGAACACAACGATCCCGAAGTGGTGCTGCCCTATCGAGACAATGCGCTGGATTTTCGATTCTTCAGTCCTGCTCTCTATCAAACCCGAAATCTCCGTTTTTCCTATAGACTTGAAGGTTTGGATGCAGGATGGTCCACGCCCGGACTCGAAACCCATGCAGCCTACACGAACCTCCCGGAGGGCGACTACACCTTTTGGTTGCGCACCGAGGATCTGTCGGGTCAGGTGCGTGGGCAGACCCAGTATCGCTTCTCAGTCGAACCCCCTTTCTATCATACCCTGCCAGCTTATGTTGTGTATGGGTCGACTGTGATTGCGCTGCTCTACCTGTTCTTGCGGTCCATGCTTCGCAAATCGGAGCAGGAACAAAACCGACTGGAGCGTCTGGTGCGGGAACGAACCGAGCAGTTGAATACTGCCAATGAAGAACTCCGGGAGGCAGTAGTGCGTGCCGAGCATGCAAAAAATGCCAAAGCGCGCTTCCTTGCAAACATGAGCCATGAGATTCGCACGCCGCTCAACGGGGTAGTGGGCATGACCGAAATCCTCAAACGCATGCAGCTCGGGCGGGAGCAGCAGGAGATCGTGGATACCATCGACAGTAGCAGCCATTTGCTGCTCAGCGTGATCAACGACATTTTGGACTACAGTCGAGTTGAGTCGGGGCCGGGGGAGTTTGAACGCCGTCGCTTCGATCCGGTTCAGCTGATAGAAAATAGCCTGAGTCTGCTGCATCATGCAGCACAGGATCACGGCAACATCTTTTATGCTGATATCGACCCAAACCTGCCCAGAGGGCTCATGGGAGATGTGACCCGGATCGAACAGATTTTGATCAACCTCGCAAGCAACGCGCTCAAGTTTACTCGCAACGGTGAAGTCTGTCTGCGAGCCAGAGTGCTGGAATCACAGGGTGTTCACTGTACGGTCGAGATCGCAGTGGCAGATACCGGCATTGGCATCGCAGAGGACAAGCAGCAACGTCTCTTTCGGCCATTTTCACAGGTGGACCCGTCCAATACCCGCATTTATGGGGGATCTGGTCTGGGTCTGGCGATCTGCAAGAAACTGGTGGACGAGATGGGTGGAACGATATCGGTGCAGAGCGAACTGGGGCAGGGTGCAACGTTTACGGTATTGCTGTCGCTTGAGCGCGCAACGGTGGATTCTGAAGTGCTTCAGGATGGCGAAATTCCCCAATGCGTCATGTATTTTGATGAGCATCGTGGGCGTGGTGAAGCCATTCGGCGCTTTCTGGAGGGTGCTGGCATCCCCTGTGTGTTGCACTCCAATCTGACTGCTATCGAGCATATAGGTCAGAATGGATTATTACCCGATGTGCTTGTTTTTGAGCGGTATCCGGGAAGCGAACCGCTTTCCAATATCCTTCGGGAGCAGGTGTCGAAGGGAAGCTGCCCGCGCGTGCTGATTTATACACACCCACTGGAGAAACTGCAGGATGATCGCATCGATGAAACCCTGGCAATGCCAGTGAAGCCGAGTCGCCTGGTGAGTCATCTGCTCTCAGCGCAATCCCTGAATGGAAATGAGAATGCTACGGCGGCTGAGAGTTTTGAAAGCATGGCTGAATCCCCGCTGGCGATTCTCTTGGTTGAGGATAATCGGGTGAATCAAAAGGTAACCCAACTGATGCTACAAAAGCTTCAACTTGATTGTGACGTTGCTGTGGACGGGCATGGTGCGCTCGAGTGCATCGAACGCAAATCCTATGATTTGGTGCTCATGGACATTCAGATGCCGGGTA
This sequence comes from Puniceicoccaceae bacterium, assembly GCA_040224245.1. Taxonomy (NCBI): domain Bacteria; kingdom Pseudomonadati; phylum Verrucomicrobiota; class Opitutia; order Puniceicoccales; family Puniceicoccaceae; species Puniceicoccaceae bacterium. The sequence continues at coordinate 66,567 of JBEGIR010000070.1, forward strand.
TGGACGGCATTGAGGCAACCCGGAGAATCCGGCGTTCCCGAACAGCTGTGCAACCGATGATCTATGCGCTCTCTGCAGGCACCATGGAAGATGAAGTGGAACGGGCGATTGAAGCCGGAATGGACGGATTTGTGAGCAAACCCATGGTGCTTGAGCGCTTGCGAAACGTGCTGGAGGAGGTGCGACATGGATTGGCCTCGCGCAATTCCAGTTTGTACTGACATTTGCCGATACCGGCCTCGGGATGGGTGGATTTTTCTCAATTGCTGATCCTTCCCGACGATCATGCATACAGGCAATGTGGCGATGGTTTTTTTACCGATGCCACTACTGGGTTGCTGAGGAAGTGGATGCCGATGCTCTGCATGAAAGAAATCAACCTGAATTTGAATCTGGATTTTGAGCAGGTGAGGGTGCTCGACCACCATAGCCTGCTCAATATCCTGAATGTGATTGTATATGAATTGATGGTCTTGCAGGAGCGTGTGCCCGGGAGGGACGAATTGCAGGTGGTCTTGGATGAAGTCCATGAGACAGCAAACGCATTGGCTTTGGGGAAGCTCAGCAGTGATGCCATCATTGGGATCGGCGGGTTGAAATCAAAGGTGCTTCAGGCTGTGGATGCGAAGCGGAGTCATCTCAACGATATCGACGAACGTTATTGGCAGGAAACAGTCACCAATCTGCATTCCATATTTGAGATTCTGGAGCTGCGCATTGGGGAACTGAAACGGCGTGGTGGCGACCTCTGGCACTGGGAATGGGTCGCCTGCACTCGCATAGAGGAAAACCTGCGGAGCGTGTTTTCAGCACTTTCGCGGAACAGCCGTGGGCGTTATGGATTTACCGAAGATGCGAATGGACAGCGCACCAATGACTACCTGATTCAACTCGACATCCGGGGCACTCGCAACGCAACGATTTTCATGCCTCCCGTGATCCAGGATGTGGTTCGCGATCTCGCTGCCAACTCTCGAAAATATACCGAACCGGGAGGAACTCTTGCGATTCGCATGACCCAAACTGCACGCGAACTGGAGTTTGAAGTCCGGGACACCGGAATCGGCATTCCCGCAGATGAGATTCCCGGTATCTTTGGTTTTGGGCATCGCGGCAGCAATGTTCAGAACAGGCGCACAATGGGGGGTGGGTTTGGACTGACCAAAGCCTACTACGTGGTGCAGATGTTTGGCGGCAGAATGTGGATGGAATCGCAAACCGGAGAAGATTCGGGGACCTCGATTCTTTGTCGCTTGCCACTGCCAGAGGAAGGTGTGGGAGAACAATGACAAGCAGTGGAGAATGGTATCACAGGTGCGAATGGGTCTGACCTCTGAAATCCCGGAGTGCGAAGCATCACACACGTGTGAAACACGCTGCCCGGTGCACCCTGACGGAACCGTAGCCGAGCAAGGTTTTTGAGGAGGATAAGCAACCTGGCCCGCTACGGTCCCTGTGAGGAGGAAGATGCAATCGCCTCAGTGGAGGGACTGAGGCGGTTCAGATCTGCGGTATTGACGAGGTTGGGAACGAGCGGCTGTAGGTTATTTACCTTGAAATCAATGACTTCAGCGACTAGGAAATACGGTCAAAAATGGTAGGTTTTTTACAATATCCTCAGGATTGAGGGTGAAATGCATGCAGAACCTTCACCTTCGCTCTTCCATTTTTCTTATTTCCTCCCATGAACGTTGCGATTGTTGAAGATCAAATCTGGTATCAGCGTTACCTGCGTGCGCTGGTGGAAGATTCCCTTGCAGGTGAGGTCGTTCTGTGCACAGGAGATGGCGAACACGCACTGGAAGTATGCCCAACGCTTTCGCTGGATCTGCTGATTCTGGATCTCAAACTACAGCATCTCTATGGACTCGAGCTTGCCGAAGCATTGCTGAACCAGATGCCTGGGCTGCGCATTCTGGCCTACTCGGGTGAAGTGAATGCCTACAACCTTCGCACGATTGAGTCGCTGGGCATTCTTGGATTTCTCGACAAAAGTGATCCGGTGATGGAAGAGGATTCTTACATCGTCGAGGCGATGCGCCGTGTTGCGAAAGGAAAGCGGATCTTCTCTCCGGCGATTGAGGAATTGCGTCAGGAGCTGGCCCACGACTCAAATGCCTATCACCGCATCCTTTCGCCCAAAAAAATCGAAATCCTCAAATACATTGGTCACTGCCTCAACGATGAGGAAATTGCAGAACTGACCGGATTGTCGAACCATACGATTCGTAAGCATCGCACAGAGATCATGCAGCAGCTGGGACTGGAATCCACCCACCAGTTGATCCGCTACGCGCAGCGGCACGGGTTTCACAATCCCACACTCGAGGGGGGAGTGACCTGAGCGAGTGACTGTGTTGGGGATGCGGCAGGCTGCAGTTGTTCGAAATCATGCTCCAGTGCCTCGAGTTCCCGGAGTTCTGCATGCATGCGCTGCACCACTGAGGGGAGTTGATCGAGGGCATCCATCAATTCCTTTCGCTGTCCGGCTGTGGTGAGATCCATCAGGTGCTGCCAGTAGGCGAGGCTGTTTCGGTGCTGGATGTAGCTGCTGAGGCCCTTGAGTTGATGCACGAGGGAATGAAAGTTCGCGCTTCCAAGGTCGCACTGCTGCAGTTCGTCCACCAGGGAGTCGAATGCCTGCTGAAAGCTTTCAAGCTGCATGTGCAGTGTCTGCTCAGTGGCATCTGAGGCGAGCGACAGGCGGCGAAGGCTGGTCCGGGAATACTGCCGCGTCGTGGTTTGTTTCTGTGTGAACTGGATGTGGTCCGGAAGCAGCCGTTTCAGGCATTCGACCAGCTGTTGTGGGTTGAGCGGCTTGAACAGGTAGTCACTCATGCCCGAGCGAAGCGCTGACTGGATGAACTCCTGATCCGTGTAGGCCGATAAACCGACGATGGGAGTGTGTTGCGGAGAAGGAAGGGATCGAAACTCTGCCGTCAGCTCCACCCCGTTTCCATCGGGAAGGTCGTAATCCATGAAAATCATGTCGAAATCTTCGCTGACGACCACCTGTCGTGCTTCGGCAGCATTGGCTACACCCGCAACCTCAGCCCCCCAGCTGCGCAGAAGGTCCATGAACAGTTTGCGATTGTAGGCGAGGTCCTCGATGATGAGGTATCGGCCCTTGAGCCGCACTTCAGAGACCTCGACCGGGGCTGTTTCGGGGTCGGGGTCGGTGATGGGAATGGAAATGGCAAAACAGGAACCCTCTCCCCTTTCACTGCGAACTGAGATGGAACCTCCGATTTGCTTCAAGGTGTGCTGGACAAGTGACAGGCCAATCCCTGCTCCCTTTTCCCCGGAAATGAGCGGTAGATGCCCGCCTTGCTGATAGGGCTCAAAGATTCGGTCAAGATCTTCTGCTGCGATCCCGATGCCCGTGTCAGAGACCGAAAAGCGCAGCTCACCCTGGGACTTGAGCATCGCGACCCGGATGCTTCCTCCTTCTGGTGTGTATTTGACGGCATTGCCCACCAGATTGACCAGCATCATCTCAATGGCTTCCTGGGAGGCGATGACAAAAGGGCGAAGTTCGTAGCGGTAATCCCCTATAAAGTGGAGTTGTCTGGACTCAAAATCGCCGGAGAACATGCTGTGCACGGAGTCGATCAGTTCATTTGGATCCATGATGCGCGGGGTAAAGCGTATGCCTCCGGACTCGAATTTGGAGAAATCGAGCACATTGCTCAGGAAGCGGTAGAGGTACAGACTTGGCCGCCGCAGGCGCTCCAGTGTGGGGCCATCGAGCACATCACCTGGCTTGAGGTTTTGGGCAAGACCGAGCAGACCGTTGAGCGGGTTGCGGATTTCATGACTGACGTTGGAGACAAAGATGGATTTTGCATGATTGGCTCTGATCAGGTCTTCGGTTTGCTGATCCACTTTCTCCTGCAATTTTCGCGCCTGGGAGCGCAACCGACGGGTCTGCCAGTGGGCGACACCGATGATGCAGAGCACGAGGACGACGAGGGCAACCGTGATCGCTCCGTTGCTGAGATACCAGGGTGGCACTACCCGAATCTCCTGTCGCACGACGGGGGATGGATTTCCGTAGGGATCGACACTGTATCCTTCAAAGGTTTGGGTGCCGCGAAGAATGCCGTAGAATTCAAAGGTTCCGGTCGTGTTGCTGAGCCATTCCGTTTTGCCCAGCAATCGACCGTAGTATTGCAGTGGAGTTTCCAGCGTGCTCGCAGGATTGTGCAGCTGCAGAACCATTGGGCGTTCTTCTCGGGCATGGTAAAGACCGCTGAAGGGGGATGGATCGCTTTGTGCAAAATGGGAAATCGGCCTGACTAACAGGGGTGGAGGAGGGGGATTGACACTTGTTGGGTAGGAGCTGAGATCCATGAGTTCGATCATGGATTGTGAAAGAATCGCGACCAAAGGGGTTTCAAAATCCTCGAGAAATTTGGCGCTCCGGATGAAACCTGTGGGTGAGTTTAAAGGGACCCACCTGTGCTCCCATTGAAAATCAGAGGTGTTGGGATCTGCGATAAACGCTCCCACTTTGGCGCCATTGCGAGAGGTGTGACGCTGGATCAGCAAGATGCGTTTTGCCTCATTGCAGCACTGTGGGATCTCCCAGCGCCAGCCGGGTTCGAGGGGAAGGGGAAGTGGATGAAAACGGTCAGCGTGCCACTCCAGAATAGCGTCGGGACGCTGCAGAAAGAGTCGACCCCCGTGCGTGAAGACGCGCTGCAGTATTCGCAGTGACGAATCCACGGCAGCACCGTCATGGGTATTGGATTTGTAGAGTACGTCGTTGGTCTCCAGGTGAAAACTCAGGACCTCCCCAAACAGGGTAGTGACCCAGAGCTGTCCCTCATGTTCGACCATGGATACAATCTCCCGTGGAAAGTGGACTTCCCGAACGATTTCAAAATCCGCGTTGAGCAATAATGCTCCCGTATCGCGTGACACCCAAAAATGATCATTTTGCTCCGCAAAAGCAAAGACCCGGTAAGATCCGTCAGAGCGGTGAATCTGGTATTGTTCTCCGTCGAAACTGCCCAGTTCAATCCACGAGGAGACCAGCAGCCGGTCATTCCAGTGCCAGAGACTTGCGGTTTCAAAGTCGGGACTGGGATCCCCCAGCAGCTTCAATGCACCCGCTTCCGGATGCCAACTTTTCAGTCCCTCATTGCTCGACGTAAAGAGGCGACCGTCAAAGTGGGTCATGTCCCAGAGTCCGGAGATTGCATAACCTGTTGTGACTTCAAGCGGTTGAATGCCGGATGTGAGATCGGTGCGCAGGATGGCATTGCCAGTCAACATCCACAAGTCGTCGCCCCCAAAGTTCGTGTGAAAGCGAATGTTGGCCCTCGTGAGCGGCTGATGAAAGAAGTGCGTGAAGTAACCTTCACAGTTTCCGGAGCGGTCAATGCGAAGCACGCCCTGCAAGGTGAAAACGTAGAGGCAGGAATCGGTCATGACATGGCTTGCCCCTCTCAGTTGCATCAGGGGATCCTTGATCGTTTCAACCTGTGATCCATTTTCGAATACGGAGAGGTGGTGAACATTGAGGAAGTAGGAACGGCCCTGGTGCTTCCATCCCACAAAGGCCTGATGTTCATGCGTCCAGTCCACCTCGTGAACAAACGCATCCCCTTGCCACACCCGAACATGCTCGCGCCCTCCCAGATACAGCTTGCCGTCCCACATCCATCGGTAGGCCTCAAACATGCCTTCGAACACTGTTGTTTTGCGCTCCCCGGTTGTACGGTTGAAGTGAAACAGGGTTTTGTTGTTCGCAAAGTGAAGCCAATCCCCGGTTTCGTAAAACCAGAGCACGCTCAGAGTGGATTCCAGATGGTCGCTGAACAATTGTCTGGAGACATCGTGGAACTGAAACTCTGCATCGACATAACCAAAAAAACCCAGCCCGCCCACCCACAGGGTGTTCTGGGAGTCGGTGAAGACTTTCATGCTGCCGACGGGCAATTGCTTTGGAAGCAACTGCCAACCCGTCCCCGTGAAAACAAAAAGTTTGCCCGAGTCGGTCACGGTGACGATGCGACCATCCGGTAATTGGCCGATGCTCTGGGGTTCGTGAATCCCAAAATCCCGAAGCGGATAGACCTCTTGCAGTGAACTTGGAAAGATGCGTGCCGATGCGGTCAGCTGCAGCGTCGTCAGTAAAAAACAAAGCGACAATAGGCACCGCATCAGCGGTTGTTGTGCAGATTGTGAGTTGGGGTGTTGCTGGGCTTGAAGGTGCATGCGAACGAATCCGAGGGCAGATCGGTTGGGGTCGCGATGATGGGAGCACAGGCCAATTCCAAGGCTGACGCCTTCCGTTGCTACTGCGTTCTAGGCACGGATGCCCAGGGAAACAAGCCAATTGCGAAGGGAATCAAATTGCTTGTTTGCACGGGCAAGTTACATCCTTCTCGAAAGACCCCCATCATCAAGGTGCTTTGGGTGGTGCAATTTTGGCAAAATGCGGGTCATGTACCCAACGGACGTTGCTCTGCAGTGCAAGCATGCCTTTGAGGAATCTACAGCTTCGCTGTTTCCCGGCTTTCCCACTCAGGTCTGCTGCCAGGGGCCGGTGATCGCGAGTGTCAATCCGGATGTCTGGATATTGAGGAACAGGAAGCGTCCGCTCGGGTCGAAGCACACTCCGGCGAGTTCGGAGTCGTTGTAGCGGTTGCTGCCAAATTCGAAGCAGGCACCGTCCGGGGTGATGCCCACGAGGTTACAGGGTGACTCGGAGTCCTCACAGATGAACAGGTCACCCCACGGGGCGACTGTGAGGTTGTCGCAGTTTTTGAGCACATCCTTGTCTGTGGATTCGATGAAGAGTTCCAGTTTGCCCGGGGCTTCTGTTTCGCGATCTGTTCCTTCAAATGTGCTGGGGGTGTAGCGAAAGACCTGTCCCTTTTCGATGGGACCGCCGTTGGTGCAGGCAAAAAACACCTCGCCCTGGCCATACCACATGCCTTCGCCACGTGCAAAGCGTGCGGCCCCCTTCTCAAAGCCCTGGAAGCGCAGGTTGTCATCCGGGGAGGTGACATCCTCGATATCGATCCAGCGCACGGAAAATGGCGTGTCGTTTGGGAAGGTGGGGGAGCTGAGCGATTTCCAGTTGCGGGTATCGCAGGAGGGTTCATCGAGAATCGCCAGTGCCTGCAATTGCCCTCCGAGCTGCAGCTTGCCGTTGACCTTGGGGATGAAGCGATAGATCAACCCATCGCCCATGTCTTCGGTCTGGTACACGATTCCTGTGCGCGGATCGACCGCAACCGCTTCGTGGCGGAAGCGCCCCATCGCCTCCAGCGCAACCGGGCGAACGGGCTGGATGCGCGTCGAGAGCGGTACCTCAAAGTTGTAACCATGGTCCTTTTCGATTTTGCCAAAGGCCTTCAGATTGGTCTCCTCGCAGGTGATCCAGGAACCCCAGGGCGTCGGTCCACCCGCACAGTTTCGGTCGGTGCCGGCAAGGCTCAGGTATTGCAGTTCTTTTTGACCAGTCTTCGGGTTGAGGATCAAGGTCGTCGTTCCTCCCAACTGGGGTTGATCACCCTTGCCGTAGTCGTAAACGTAGGGACGATGGCGTGACTGCAGCAGATGGTTGCGGCGACCGAAGGGACCTGATTCATCGTCGCCGTCGCTGAGTTCGTGGTTGCAAATGAGTCCGATGCGTCCGTCATCCGTGGCAAAGGCCGCCATGCCATCCGGTTTGCCCGGAACATACAATCCGTCGTCCATGCGATCCCCCTGGCGGGCGAGAATCTCGTAGCGAAATCCCTGTGGCAGATCAAATACCCGGTCGGGATCTGGTACCAGCGGTCCATACACATCGCGACGCAGCATGGGTAGCTGAGTGGTCATGGACTCGCCTGTGCCGAGTCCAAATGCCTGTGCGCGGGAGAGCGATTGCAGGCCCATGAACCCTGCTGCGAGAAATCCGGATTGCTTGAGAAAGTGTCGTCGGCTGTGCATCGCCCAAACTATGCGAATTTTCGAGATATCCAAGAGGGCGACCTCTGTTTTCCCAAATTGTCACAATCATAGGGCTTGTGCATGTCGCAAATCATTTGATGCAGAGTGCGGTGCATCAAGCACCCGTTGTGACAGGTTCGATACAGCCGTGAGATCACTGCCCGGCAGGCGTCAGTTCGTGAAACGGTTGGGCGCTGAGATACACCGGGGTGACGGAGACAGGGAAACGCAGCTTGCCCTGTTCGATGGATGCCGGGATGGGATTGCCAAAGGCATCCTCAGCATACACTTCGGTCCACTCCGATGCGAATTCGCAGTGAAGGGGTGGGAGATCTTCCCCATCGAATGCATCGCGATAATCCCAGGCAACATAGGTGGTGCCCTGTGCCGCACGGTCGACCTTGAAGAGAAAGACGGACGCGGGGTCGGAAAGCGGAACCCGGGTGACGGACTGAATGCCCGACAACGCACGGGTCATGCGGGCGAAGGTGTGTGCGGTGGGCGTCGGTTTCATGGCGTCGCCCTCGTATTCCATCATGCCGAACTTGCCGAACAGGAGCGTCATGATGTCATGTCGCGGATTGTTTCGCTCGCGCAAGGGTGAATACTGCCAGTAGAGCGTTCGGATCACTCCTGCAGAGAGGGCCATTACATTTTGCATGACGAGGTGGCGCGATTGGATGCGACGAAACTTCGCATGCAGTTCGGGCGGGCAGTCGAGCAGGAACATCTGGGTCTGCGGCGCGAGCGTGGGCATGGTGTCATACAGCTCAGCGATGCCTTGCTGTACGGTGCTGGAGATGCTTGCGGCACTGCCATCCGGATCGGCCTGTGACAGGTCGTTCATGCGGGACATGGCGAGTTCGACGTAGCGGAAGTTTTCGGGGAAATCGAAGAAACCGGGCGCGCCGTATTCGCCCACAAGGATGGGTTGGGTGCAGCCGTGTGAATCGAGGAGTTGGCGAATGTATTCGATCCGCGGAACGATGAGGTAAGGACTCAGATAGAGGCGCAAATCAAAGATGTCGAAGCAGTCACCTGCGTGCTCAATGACATACTCGTAAAATTCCAGATTGTCTTCCTGCCCGGGCATGGGCGGCAGCGCATGGCCGTCAGGGGTCGTGGTACCCGGAGGCACAAAGAGTCCGTCATAGCCGCCGAGCACGACCTCGGCGTTGGGATCCGCGTCCTTGACCGCCTGGTAAAAGACCTTGAGCTGCTGCACATACTGTTCCCGCGTCCCGGACCAGAAAACCGGATTGTTGGCTTCGATATCATTTGACCAGTAGCGCACCTTGCCCGCGCAGCGTTTGACCGTCTGATAAACAAAGTCGTAATAGTCCTCCAGATTTCGGGCGGGTGAAGGGGGCAAGAGGTTTGAGGGTTGTTCGGTTGCCCAGAGCGATGAGGAGAACAGCGTGATCAGGCCTTCTTCGGGACGCACGAGTTGATCCGCAAACGCATCGACCACGGTCCAGTCATACTGATCCTGCTCGGGTTCGATTTGTTGCCAGAAGAGGAAGACCTTGGTGAAGTCGGCGCCGAGCTTGCGGATCTCGTCGACATAGGGACGGGCGGGTTCATTCGAATAACCGTAGAGCATGCCCCAGGCGATGCCGAAGGGAGAGGGATCGGTGGGGGTAGCGGTGGAGGCGCAGACGGACAGAGCAAGGGTGGCAGTTGTGGCGAGACGTTGGTGCGGGAATTTCATGTGGATTTGCGGGTTGCGAGTTCAAAGAGGGTGACCAGTTCACGGGCGTATTCGGTGAGGCTCAGACTGGGATCGGAAAGCCACTGGCGCAGAGCACCATTGATGGCATGTGTCAGCGTTGTGGCCATGGGTTTGATCGCAAACGCGCGAAACTCGCCGTTTGCCTGTCCGTATTCCAGGATGCCAGCAAGTGCCTCCATCAACTCGGATTCTCCACGGTACATCAGCGAGAGTGAGCCAGTTGAATCGCGGTGATTGAGCAGAAGGTAGGAAACGGTCAGCAGTCGATCACGGTGGTCCTGCATATAGGCAAATTCCGACTCAATGAAAGCGGCGAGCTGACCTTTGGCGGAAGTTTGGGCTTCAAAAGAGGGGCGCACAAAGTTCCAGATTTCTTCATAGATCTGGCGCACGGTGGCTTCGACCAGTTCGTTTTTGTTGCGAAAATGATAGAGCACGACGCTTTTGCTGACCGACGCATGTTTGGCAACTTTTGCCAGCGATGCCCCCGTGTACCCTTGTTCGGCCACGACCGAAATCGTGGCTTCGATCAGCTGTTCGCGCCGTGCTCGCCCAATGAAGGTGGGTGGCGGTGTATTGCATGCATGTTTAGACCGCATGAACAAAAATTAGACCGATCGGTCAGGAATTGTCAAGCACAGCTCCAAATTATTTCTTTGAGCCGCTCTCAAGGGGTTACGAAAGCATTTGAACCACAGATGATGTTGATACGAATGATTGTGATAGATACTGAACCCAGGATTTTATGAAACACCGTTCGGCAGATGCCGAACTTAAAACGCTCCGATAAAATCGGAGCTGCAAAAACCCTGACGAGTCCGGGACACAAAACCTTTTTGGCGCTGTGTAACAGCGTTATGTGGGCCATAGGCCTTATAGGTTGGCATTCGCCAGCCGATGTTTCAAAATTCAGTTGTTTAAACCATTAAGGGTATTGGAGAAGGCTGACGCACTGCTGAGGATAGAACATCGTTTCGCTGCGCTTCACTGGATGGTCTGGCGAGGCCAGTCCAACAGGATGCGCTGCGCGCAACAGGTTTTTGTGGGTGGTTCTGATCCTGTTGGTGGGAAAGGTGGAACTGTTGAGGTTTTCGAGTGTCCAGGGGTCGAAATTTTTCCAAATTCCGCAACGGGGGATCCGATGGCTTGTGGAGGGGCATGGCGGGGTGGAGCAGCGGCTCCCGGCGAGCGGGAGCCCTACGCAAGATAGGGAAATCGCCATGAGAGAAGATTCGACGAGAACGGTGTTGGGTTGGGTGGGTGCTGGATCTCGACTCAATTCGAATCTGTGTCCATCTCATAGATCTGTGGTTTAGAAAGAACGAATTTGAACCACCGATTTCATAGACTTTTCAGATGATGAAGGGTGTAGCGAGCTGCGATGGCGAATGAGAAATAGTTGATGGTGAAGGCTGACGCACTGCGCGCAACAGGTTTTTTTGTAGGTGGTTCTGATCCTGTTGGTGGGAAAGGTGGAACCGTTTAGGTATTCGAGTGTCCAGGGGTCGAAATTTTTCCAAATTCAGTTATGGGGGAACCGATCACTTTGGGGAGGAGCATGGCGGGTTGGAACGACGGCTCCCGGCGAGCGGGAACCCTACGCAAGGTAGGGAAATCGCCATGAGAGAAGATCCGGCGAGAACGGGGTTGGGGAATGGGTAATCGGTTTTGAGTGATGGGCACTGGGTCTCGACTTCATTCGAATCTGTGCCCATCTCATAGATCTGTGGTTTAAAAAGAAAGAATGTGAACCTCCGATTGCAGGTTTCACAGATGATGAGGGGGAGGCTGGCGCAGTGCTGAGGATGGCGGTTAGCCAATATCTGATGGCAAACACCTATCCTTCAATCAGCAGATTCAGGGCAGGGAAATGATTTCTGTGGTGTAGGAGTTGCGGTCGAAATCGCCGAGATCGAGGCTGCGTGCATATTCGAACAGGGGTGGAACGGGAGAAACGGCGGTGAAGCCCATGGTTTCGCGGGCACGGTTGAGTTTTTCAAGAAAGATGCGGTCGAGTGCAACGGGGTTGCTGCTGAGGTAGATTTCGTTGAATTCGCGCACGTAGTTGGAGTTGAAAATGGGTCCGCCCATGAATTGAAGTTTTTCCAGAGATACGATGGAAAAGACCCAGCCGCGCCGGAGTTCGGGGATGGCGGCAATCTCGGCAATCGCTGCTGAGGCTCCGGCCATGTTGTTCATGAACCGAAACTGATTGCTGACGTTCCAGAGTGTGGCATTGGCGAGCACACCGTTGATACCGAGATCGGGATGATCGGAGACGATGGGCAGGTTTACCCAGAAGTCGACATCGAGCAGTAGCGGCACGGGCAGGAAGCTCTTGCGGTCGTCGAGCATTTGAAAATCCACGTCATAACCGCCCTCATTGAGCAACTGCAGTGGCGCGAGGTATTGGCTGGGCAGCGGGCTGTCGTAGAACCATTCGGGATGAAAAAAGCGGCCTTCGTTGAGCGCGAACACCGGTACTCCGTTGAATTCACGCACGGTGTCAGCCCGGCTTGACAGGTAACCTGAGCGCCACAGCGAATTGAGATTGAGGTCGATCAGGAAGAGGTCCTTGCGGTCATATCCGCGCTGAACGAGAAAATCCACAAGCGCATTGACCAGTGTTGGTGGGGTACGCAGGCCGGCCCCGGAGTTGGTGTAAATCTTGATGCCCACCTTGCCCTTTTCCCCCGGCTCAAGACGGAGTCCACTCTCCGACTCAAATTCCTGGATGAGCTTGGGAACCGCGAGCTGGTAGGTGGATGGTTCGAAATTCGGAACCTGCGCCACCCAAACCCGGTCGAGTGGGCCGGTTTGCATCGGCGTTGTCGCGGATGCATTGGCATCGGGATCGAGATTTGGATTTGCGGAACCCGTCAGCGATTGCGCAGCGGCACTGAGGCTGATCATCAACGACAGGGCGACGGCGCAAGTCCGGTAGGGATTGCCCTGAATGAATATCCGGTGGCGAATGCAAGAGAAAGACCGCATGAGTTCGAAAGTCTGGGATTATTCCTATGGAGTCGAAAGCCTGTCAATCGTTCAAAAGCTGCAATTGCGTATGAACGAGCATGATGGCCCCGTGTTTTTCAAATTGCATCGGGGATGGGAAGGGAACATGCTGATGCTTTAGAAAGATGCCTGAAACGCTTAAAACGAAAGGACAGGTGGAGGCGCAGATCAGCGAGGCCATCATCCAGTTCGAAAAAGACTACATGGGGAGAGGTCCTGTGGAGTGCAAGACCTACCTGGTGGATACGATGGTGATCATCAAGCTTCAAGGGGTATTGACTCCTGCCGAAAGGCAGTTGATCTCTTCGGACGCATCGGATTCCGGTCGGGATCTGGTCAAAAAGATGCGCCATGCGCTGTTGCAGAAAGCACGACCACAGCTCGAGGTTCTCGTCAGGGATTTGCTAGGTGTGAACATCCGGTGTCTGCACTCGGATCTCAGTACGATCACGGGTGAGCGCATCATCCTGTTTTCGCTGGATGCGATGCCCGTGATGGGGAGCTGACCTGAGCGTTGGGCAGCAGCTAACTGGCGTAAGAGCTGGTCAGGTGTCGGACCTGAGCATGCCGCTCGATTTCGCGGATTCGATTGCGCAGGGGCTTCGTGACCCGGGATCAAAATGGCAGGTGCTGGGTTGTTGACTTTGGGAACTGCGCTGAAATGATGGGGTGTGGCGACAAGGGTTGCCGAATCGATGCATGGTTGTGAAAGTTTCTGCTTCAGACATTCAAACCGCTGCAGCTGAGCGCTACGAGGCGGATCTGCAATTGCTCAAAACATGGGTTCGCATCAACTCCGGGACCCATCATGTAGCGGGCAACCGAGAGCAACTCCACACGATAGCAGAGCGGTTTGCAGCACTGCCGGGGTCGGGTCGCATCGAGGAGTTTGAGCACCCCGCAGATGACACCGACGTTGATACCTATCGTGCGTGCTACGTGCACCGTTGTCGTCCTGAAGCTCCCGTCCAGGTGTTGCTCAACGGGCATGTGGACACCGTATTTGATGCGTCGCATCCGTTTCAGGATGTGACGTTGCTCGATGCGCAGCACCTGCGCGGACCGGGTGTGACCGATATGAAAGGCGGCATCGTCATTCTGTTGGCGTCGCTGGAACTCTTTGAAACATTTGCCGATGCCGAGCTGCGGGCGAATCTCGGTTGGGAGGTGTTGCTGACCTGCGACGAGGAAATTGGCTCGGTGCACAGTCGACCTCTGCTAGAGCGTGCAGCCGAGCGCAACCACCTCGGCATCACATTTGAATCGTCACTGCCGGATGGAAAACTGGTGCGACGTCGCATGGGCGTTGGCTACGGGCATGCACGCGTGACCGGACTCAGTGCTCACGCGGGGCGAAATTTCCACGACGGGCGCAATGCGATTGTGAAGCTGTGCGACTGGGTTCAGAAAATTCACGCGCTGAATCACACCCTCGACGGAGTTATTGTTAACACCGGGTCCATGCAGGGTGGGGGTCCGCTGAACGTCGTCAGTGACCACGCAGAAGCCCGCTTCAATCTGCGGGTTCAGGATCAGATCGCAGAGCAGGCATTGTTTCAGGCTCTTGAACGCATCCACTCGGAGATTCAGGAATCCGGATATACCTGTGAATGGCATGCCCGGCTCAACCGCAGAGCGAAGGAAGCAGGCCCGGCCTTTGATGCGCTCTTTGAGGCATGGCAGCGGGCCGCAAGCGTGCAGGGCGAATTGCTCGACTGGTGCGACACTGGCGGAGGTTCTGACGGCAACCTGCTCGAGGCATTTGGGTTGCCCATTATCGACAACCTGGGCATGATGGGGCAGCACATTCACAGCTCCAATGAAGTTGCCCTGCTGCCAAGTTTGACCTCTCGCAGCTGTCTGGTAACCACCTTTCTCCTGATGCTGAGCGCCGGCGAATTTGATGCTTTGCTGGACGGACCCTTTGCACAAAAACTCCGGGCACTCCAGCAGGCTTGCACCACGCTCACCACACCCTGAACGGTTCAAGTTCATCCATCACCCCCAACTCCCATCCTTCATGACTCCTACATTTGTCATCCGACCGGTTGTCTTGCACGATCTGAAGCAGCTGATCGAATTGCTGGGCACTCTGGAGCATTCCCTGACTTCGATGCCGCGCGAGCGTTCGTTTTTGGAAAAACGCATCCACCGGTCCATCCAGTCGTTTTATCCGGGCGTGAGCGAACCCGGTTCCGAGCAGTACTTGTTTGTGCTGGAGGAACGAAGCTCGGGGCGTTTGATTGGCACGGCTGCCATCATTGCGCGTGTCGGGGGATATGAACCGTTTTTCACCTACCGCATCAAGCGGGAGACGTATTCCCACGCCCCCTTGGGCATTCACAAGCAGATCCGCGTGCTGCACTTGGAATCGAATCACGATGGCCCCAGCGAGCTGGGCAGTCTCTACCTGCATCCAGAGTTTCGCAGTGCGGGAGTGGGACGTCTGCTTTCGTTGTCCCGTCTGCTGTTCATGGCGCGGTTTCCGCAACGCTTTCGCTCCCGGGTGATTGCTGAATTCCGCGGATGGGTCGACGCTGATGGACGCTCCCCTTTCTGGGATCAGGTGGGTAGGCATTTTTTCGAGCGCGAATTTGATGAGGCGGATTTTCTCTCGGGCATGGGGAACAAAGAGTTTATCAACGACTTGATGCCGGAATACCCGATCTACTTGCCGCTGCTGCCTGAATCCGTGCAGGCCATCATTGGGCGGGTCCACCGGGATACGGAAGCGGCGGTTGCAATTTTGAAACACGAAGGATTTGCCCCCACAGATGCGGTCGATATTTTTGATGCGGGTCCCATGTTTGAAGCACAGCTTGGAGAACTTCGCATTCCGCGCAACCTGCAGCAGCGGGTGGTGCGTCAGAGCACCGATTCCACAGCTGAGACAGCTGCGACAAGCACAACGGCCTGTTTGATCAGTAACGCACGGCTCGAATTTGCCTGTAGTATCGCCCTGGTTTGCAATGCGGAATTCCAGCAGCCTGGCGAACCAATTTCGCTGACGGCAACCCAGTGCAACGCTCTCGGTGTGCGGGATGGTGATGCCGTGGATGTGGTGCCATTGCGTGACCCAGCGATGAAATCCCGACTTCCCCGAAAACCGAAATCCCGTCATGTCTGAATCGCTCAGTTTCCTGTCCGACCAATGGACCCGTGGCAGCGGTGAACGCATCAGCGTAGTGTCACCTTACGATGGGGTGGAGCAGTACCAGTTCCGGGCAAATACGGCTGAAGAAATCGAGCTTGCCGTGCAGTCCGCCGCAATGGCTCTGCCCTCCTGGTCAGGTCAATCGCTCGAGCAGCGCACAAAGCTGCTCGAAGCCTATGCCGAACTCATTCGACAGCACGCCGAATCCATCGCGCAAACCCTCTCGCAGGAAGTGGGAAAACCCCACTGGGAAGCCCTGACGGAAGTGAATGCGATGGTTGGAAAAGTCGCGCTCTCGGTTCAGGCCCACTCCCAGCGCTGCGCCGTATCCACCCGTGGAAATGCTCACACGCGCTTCAAGCCCCATGGCGTGATGGCAGTGCTCGGTCCCTATAACTTTCCCTGCCACCTGCCCAACGGGCATATCGTACCGGCTCTGCTTGCCGGAAATACCGTGGTGTTCAAACCCAGTGAATTCACCCCGCGCAGTTCTGCCTGGATTCCACGGCTGCTGCTGGAAGCGGGTCTGCCTGCGGGTGCCATCCAACTTGTGCAGGGCGCCAGAGCCACGGGTGAGGCACTGGTGCGACACCAACGCATTGACGGACTTGCCTTCACGGGCAGCGTCACCACGGGCGAAAGCATCGCGCGTCAGGTTGCAGCTACTCCCGGCAAGATTGTTGCGCTTGAGCTGGGGGGCAACAACCCGCTTGTGCTCTGGGATGTGAAGGATCTTCATGCTGCGGTGCTGACGATCCTGCAATCCGCATTTGTCACGGCGGGACAGCGCTGCACCTGTGCGCGTCGGCTGATCCTCTCACACGCCGACGCCAAACGCCTTCGCCCCGAACTGGTTCAGCGTTGTGCACGGATTCGGGTCGGTGCTCCGCATGACAAACCGGAACCATTCTGTGGACCCGTCATCCGTCCCGCAGTCGCCCGGGAGTTGCTTGCAGCACAGGAGGCCCTTGTGCGCCAGGGCGCTGAACCCTGGCACGAACTGCGCCTGCTACGACCGGACACCGGACTACTGCAGCCCGGCATCCTTGACGTGACAGCAGTGCCCACTCGAGAGGACCGGGAGTTTTTTGGTCCATTGTTGCAAGTCATTCGCGTGGATAGTTTTGAAGCGGCGCTTGAAGAGGCGAACCGGACTCAATTTGGTCTGGCCGCCGGGTTGCTCAGTGACGATTCCGAGTGTTACGAACGGTTCTACCGGGACATTCGCGCGGGTGTGGTAAACTGGAATGTGCCATTGCCGGGTGCTTCAGGTGCGGCACCTTTTGGAGGAATCGCACGCAGTGGCAACTTTAGGCCCAGTGGATTTTTTGCCGCTGACTACTGCAGCTACCCCGTGGCATCCATGGAAGAACCCACCCTGCAAATGCCGGAAACCCCTCTGCCGGGACTCTGGACCTGACCCCCGCATCCGCATGAGCCAAGAACCCTATGTCGAAATCAATTTTGATGGTCTGATCGGCCCCACCCACCACTATGGTGGGCTGTCCAATGACAACCTGGCCTCGGACCTGAACCGCAATCGCGTGTCCAACCCTCGCCGGGCTGCCTTGCAGGGACTGGCCAAGATGAAAGCCCTGCACGACATGGGTTTCCCCCAGGCGGTTTTGCCACCGTTGCTCCGCCCCTCTCTGCACGCCCTGCGCGCTTGGGGTATTCCGGGAACCACACCGGCGGAGCTGCTGCAAAATGCCTCGCATCTTGCACCATCACTGCTCTCGGCTGCCTGCTCCGCTAGCAGCATGTGGACCGCCAATGCGGCCACAGTTGCACCCTCGTGCGACACCATCGAC
Source organism: Puniceicoccaceae bacterium (assembly GCA_040224245.1). Lineage (NCBI taxonomy): Bacteria > Pseudomonadati > Verrucomicrobiota > Opitutia > Puniceicoccales > Puniceicoccaceae > Puniceicoccaceae bacterium. The sequence goes on from JBEGIR010000070.1 coordinate 84,229, forward strand.
GGGCGACTGCATGTGCGTACCGCCAATCTGCAGAGCAAATTGCACCGGTCAATTGAGGCATGGGAAACCTGTGCGTACTTGCAAACCCTCTTCGGTGTAGGTCATGTGGATCCGGCACTTCCGGGCGGTCAGGCAATGGCGGATGAGGGGTCGGCCAACCACACCCGCTTGTGCCCGGAGGCAAGCTCCATGGGGCTGCATGTGTTCGTCTGGGGCCGCGATGATGCAGACGATGCATTGGCGGATGGGGTGACGCGACGCTTCACGGGTCGACAGACCCGATTGGCGTCAGAAACGGTGGCGCGATCACTGCGCCTGCGACCAGAGCAATGTTTGTTTCTGGAACAGCACGCCAACGCCATTGATGCCGGGGTGTTCCACAACGACGTGATCGCGGTGGGAAATCTGAACTGCTACTTCTGTCATGAGCGTGCCTACCGGAAGGGAAATGAGGCGTTGGAGGCTCTTCAGCTTGCCTACCAGCAACTCACGGGGGACGTGCTGCGCTGCATCGTGGTGAGCGAATCCGACGTTTCGCTGGAGCGTGCGGTGAGGACATACCTGTTCAACAGCCAGCTGGTGGGTACCCGGGATCACATGATACTCATTGCGCCACGGGAGTGTCACGAAGATGCGGTGGTTGCAGCCTACCTCGACCAGTTGTGCGGACAGCCCGACTCACCCATTCGCGAAGTGCGCACTTTTGATTTGCGGGAGAGCATGCGCAATGGCGGTGGCCCCGCTTGCCTGCGCCTGCGCGTTGTGCTCAGTGCCTCCGAGTTGAAGGCAATGGGTGCGCGGGTAATGATGAGTGATGCGCTGTATGCAGAGCTTTGCTCATGGGTGAAGCATCACTACCGTGAAAAACTCACGCTCGACGATCTGAGCGACCCGACTCTGCTGGAACAAACCCACGGAGCAATGCATGCGCTCTCCCGCATCCTGCAGATGCCACTGGCAACGGATCTGCAGTGGAGAGGAAGTTGAGTGTAGGAAGGGAAAGTTGGAAGTAAAAGTAGAAAGTTGTGGGCTGGGGGAGAACTCCTTGATTCCCGAGGCTGAGCACGTTAGGGTGAATTCCATCAACATGCACGACACGCATCCTCCTTCCCGCATTGGAATCATTGGCGCCGGACTGACTGGCATGACGCTTGCCCATGCGCTGCAGCGCAGGGGACTGCAGGTTCAGGTGTGGGAAAGTGCTGATCGTGTGGGAGGAGCCATCCGCAGCCACCGGGATCAGGGTTTTCTCGTGGAAGAGGGACCGAACTCGATGTTGGTTAAATCACAAACGGTTGCAGACTGGCTGGACTCTCTGGGATTGAGCGAACGGCTGGTTGCTGCGTCACAGGAATCCAAAAAACGATTTATCGTAAGAGGTGGCAAACCGCATGCCATGCCCTCTCACCCCCTGGGTGCGATCATGACGCCGCTCTACTCTACGTCGGCAAAACTGCGAGTGCTGAAGGAACCTTTCATTCCGGGCACAACTGCTACCGACGAAAGCGTGGGCAATTTTGTGCGCAGGCGCCTGGGGGCTGAGTTTCTTGACTACGGAATTTCCTGCCTGGTTTCGGGCATCTATGCGGGGGATCCGGAAACCCTGTCGGTGCGCCATGCATTTCCCAAAGTGTGGAATCTCGATCAGTCCTACGGCTCGCTGATTCGGGGGGCGATTGCGCTCAAACGGGAGCGTCGCAAATCGGGGGTTCCCGCTTTCAAGTCGCGCATGCTCAGTTTCGATGATGGCTTGAGCGTGCTGTCGGATCATCTCGCATCGCTATTGGGAGACTGTCTGCACACCTCCGTTGAGCTGCAGTCGATCACACGCAACGAAAGTGGAGCTTGGCAGATGCATGCCCTGCAACAGGGAGTGCCGATTCATCGCGAGGTGGATCAACTTGTGATCACGATTCCTCGTCATCAGTGGGGGCGACTGCCATGGCATGCAGAACTTCGCGGGACGGATGGCGGCAGCTTGAGGGATGCTCTGGATGAGGTTGAAGACTTGCATTACCCACCGCTGAGCACGCTGGTGCTTGGATTTCCCCGTGAGGCGGTGGCTCATCCACTGGACGGATTTGGCATGCTGATCCCAGAACAGGAACAACGCTTCATACTCGGAACCATTTTTTCCTCCACACTCTTCCCGGGCCGTGCACCGGAGGGACAGGTGTCACTCATGAACTTCATCGGTGGAACCCTGCACCCGGAACGTGCGTCACTCGATACCGATGCGTTGGTGCAGCACTGCTGCAGGGAATTGAAGGAATTGTTGGGTGTCAAAAGCAGCCCCAGCTTCATTCACCATTGCTTTTGGCCGAGGGCGATACCGCAATATCCGGTGGGTCATGAGCGCTTTCTCAACCAACTGGAACAGCTGGAAAACCAGTTTCCCGGATTGCACATTCAGGGAAACTATCGCGGCGGCCCCGGACTCTCCGATTGCATGGACAGTGCGCTGCGCCTCGCTCATGCACTGTCACGAAACGCCTGAGCCTTCACTCTTCGAGGGCATCGCGTTTGAGGACATGCAGGCGGTTTTTGCGTGAGAACCCAAAAGCATAGCAAGTTCGGATATCGTAAATAACCATAGCGTTTTCGTAACACTTTCCTCCCAAGTCTCCCTATTGGCGTAGCCGAATTCGGGAGAATTCGGAGCGTCGTTGCAGTTCGAGATTCCAATGCGAATGATTGGTTTTGAGACTGAACCCAGGATTTGACAACCCACCGTTCGGCAGATGCCGAACTCAAAACGCGCCGATCCATCGGAGCTGCAAAAACCCCGACAAGTCGGAAAATAAAAGCTTTTTGGCGCTGCGCAACAGCGGCATGTGCTCCCAAGCTTCGCTCAGACATATCTTGAGGAAGATCCAAAGTTACCGGGAATGAATCTACAAAACGAGGGGCAAATCTTTTTAATTTGCGTTTAACCCCTTCGAATTTCCAGGTGGTGTGGGAGCGGGGGAGTCAACGCCCCTCGCTACCCGATTTCTCCTTTAATTATTTGAGAAGGTTCCATTGCGGGAATTCTTGAGTGTTTAAAATCTTTGATATTCCGCGTCGCGATAAGCTCGACTTTGCTGGATTCTGACACGGCTTCGATTACGGCATCTTCAAAATCTGTGATTTTGCTTTTGAGTGCCTGCTTGAACGTCTTCGAGGAAATACTGCCTACTTTGCAAATCTCCAAAAGACGTTCCAGTAACTGACGTGCTTTGTATTCTCCCAATACTTTCTTTCCGAGGTAGTGAAGAGTTGTGATCGTGGTAGGAGCTACAATTCCTTCAATTTCTTTCTTTTCTATTTTTCCAATGAGCGATGCAGAATCTCTCCAGAATGGTTCCCTAGCCAACCAAACATCCAGAATCACATTGGTATCGATTAGTATTTTCATAAATACTTTTCTTCCAGATGTTTATTTTAATATTCTTCGTTAAATTAGATAGGACTATTTTTTAATGCTCCGATCATTGAAAGTGTTATCGGCGGAAGTTCTTCGTCCAAACTTTCATCAGATTCATTCTTGATGTAATCACCAAAAATTTTCGACACGGACGTTCCTTTCCTTTGAGCAAGCCGTTTCGCTTTGCGAATCAGTGCTTCTTCCATTCGAAGAGTAAGTTTTGTTTGCATGACGTGTAATTTGGTCAATTTGCACGTATTGTCAATTTTTCTTGGAGAACGTCAATAGGGGTCATCCCCATGGAATCGATAAAGGTCGCATGTGGGATGAAGCGGTGGAGTGGTTTTGCATAGGAGGCATTGCAGAGGTGTGGGATCGGTTTAGATTTCGGTTGGTTCGGATCAGCAGTCCCGCTGTTCGGGATCATGTCGTCTCGACGTCTGATCACTTCCTTTGCGCTGATTCGAAAAACCCACAGGCACACTCCCAAGCCTCCCTATTGAGCGTAGCCGAATTCGGGAGAATTCGGAGCGTCGTTGCAGTTCGAGATTCCATTACGAATGATTGGTTTTGAGACTGAACCCAGGATTTGAAAAACACCGTTCGGCAGATGCCGAACTCAAAACGCTCCGATCCATCGGAGCTGCAAAAACCCAGACGAGTCGGGGACATAAGTAGAAAGCTTTTTGGCGCTGTGCAACAGCGTTATGTGCTCCCAAGCTTCGCTCAGACATATCTTGAGGAAGATCCAAAGTTACCGGGAATGAATCCACAAGAACAGGAAAAATCTTTATAATTTGCGTTTGACCCCTTCGAATTTCGCTTCAGTAGTGGTATCGCATTTGAAGGAAAGCCACTCCATTGTCTGTGACCTTATAGACAATCCTATGCTCTTCTGTGATTCTTCGAGACCAGCATCCTGATAGGTTGTGTCTCAGAGCTTCCGGTTTGCCGATTCCTTCGAAAGGGCTTCTCTGAATATCTTTGATGAGCTGGTGGATTCTTTTCGTGATCCGCTTGTCGGTCTTTTGCCAATAGAGGTAGTCCTCCCAGGCTTCTGGGGTGATAATCAGATTCATGCTTCGAGATCGATCTCCCGTACCTCAGCTTTTCCTTTCTCTAGGTTTTCCTGAGCCGAAGCCAGTCTTTTAGCGTTCGCTGGACTCCTGAGAAGATAAGCGGTCTCCTCAAGGGCCTCGTAGTCCTCCAGCGAGATCATGACGACGGACTGGTTCCTCTTGCGAGTGATGATGACCGGGTCT